>CAMAQX010000125.1 GCA_945860455.1 Lishizhenia tianjinensis | reverse complement strand
AATCCTTCAGAAAATACCGCTTCTTCCTTAAATATATCATCGCCAATACCTTCAAAACTGATATTGAAAACCAAATATTCTTCCGATGTACTTAAACTTTCAGACAAATTATAAAGCATAGTAGTTTTACCATACTGCCTGGGGCGGTTTATAATGAAGTATTCTCCCTCAACCACCATGTTATATGTCTTTCCCAGTTTCTTAGAAACATCAGCTACATAATGTTTATTGGGAATACATAAACCGGTCACATTGAATTTTTTCTTCATTAGGTAGCTTATTTGATAAAAAGCTAAAGATACATTTTAAAAAATAAGGTTTCAAGAGTTGTTAGGGTTAAGTAAGACTATCGTCCCATCCTTACCATATTACAACACTCGTCTATATTTTAATATATTTCAAGAGGGTCCTTGAACCTTTTTTGTTAATTTGAATATAATAAAAGCCCTGAGGTAATTTTTCATTTTCTATTAACAGTAAGTGTTGACCTTCAGAAAAAAGTTGAGAAGTTAATTCTTTAATCAAAACGCCATTTGTGCTAAAAATTCTTACTGAAACAAACTGGTTATCGGGCACATAAAAGGACAAAGTGCTTTCTCCAGAGCTGGGATTTGGGTAAAGAAAATCTTTTTCTGCCAATGCCATTGTTTTATCCTCTGTCGAAGTAAAAATTGGTACACTTGAACGCAATAGGACAAATCGGTTTGGAGATTCCGTCATTGCATAAATTTTACCGTCAGGCGCTTGCCGTATATCACGGAAACGCGCATACCCATTCATACTTCTTGTTGAAGACACTCTTTTATTATCTTTCATCTTCAGCCAATGAATATGAGTGCCGGCCAATGCTCCAATTAAAATATCAGCTTCATTGTTAGGTTGTCCTTTCTTGATAAATGCCATTCCACTTGGAGCTATAGATGGAACCCAATAGGTAAGGGGAAGTTCCATACCCGCAAGGGTGGTATCAGGTGTTATTGGCGTTCCATCGTAATTGATGCCAAAGGTAACTGCAGGCCAGCCATAATTGGTGTTTGGTTTAATCAAATTCAGTTCGTCTCCACCTCTGGGGCCATGTTCGTGAGCATATATTTCACCTGTTCCCGGGTGCATGGCCATACCTTGGATATTTCGATTCCCCCAGCAATAAATTTCAGGTTTTGTATTTGGAACTCCTACTAATGGATTACTCGCCGGAATCGTTCCATCATCATTGAATCGCAATATTTTACCCAGATGGTTGTTTTTGTTTTGCGCATTTTCCTGTGCTCCACGGTCGCCTACCGACATGTAGAGCAGGTTATTTCTATCGAAAACGATCCGACTACCAAAATGAGTCCCTGAGTTACGAATCGGTAATGCTCTGAATAATTCTGTGAAATTTTGAAGTTGGTTACCCAAAAGCTTTCCTCTTCCTAATGCCGTTGTTTGCCCACCACTCGCCACAACTGCATACGTAAGATAAACTAAATTATTAGTGCTAAACCCTGGATGCAAGGCAATGTCCAGTAACCCCCCTTGTCCATTTTGTGAAACGGCGGGCACACCACTTATCTCATTCATCGTCCCGGTAGAAATAGTATAACGATAAATTTTTCCTTGTTTTTCTGTAAACAGTACTTCATTGCTATTGATAAATGTAAAGGCCCAGGGAGCGGCCATATTATTAATCAATACTTTTTCTTCAAACAATTCCGGGGTTTGGGAAAATCCAGATTTTGCCATGAATACAAATGTGGCCAACATAGGTATCATACCCCATTTTATGTTGAGTTTTAATTCAGAAAAGAAGTTTGATTTTTTCATTTTTTCCATTTTGGGAACTTTTCTACCTCTCAGGTTTTGAATAATCTGGATGTTTAGTAAGGAAATTCTTAAATAAGAAACTCAAATGTTTAACATTTGTTTATAAACTTTAAGGTTATATTGGTCGACAAATCTTGTAAATCCTGATTCAAAATCAGTTGCACATGAATACAATTTTGAACCAGTATATCAAATTTGGGATAGTCGCAAAAAGAGAGTTTATTATTTGATGATAAAAAATCCCTAAAGACACATTTCATTTATGCTTGGAGCATCTAACATTAGATAACAAAAAATTAAGTGACTCACCTCAAAGAACGGGAAGTAGATGAATTTGCCTGTAAATGGACTTTGGTGCTCCCTAAAAATAAGAGAGTTAATTATAATAAAAAATATTACCTTTAAAAATGACTAGTGTGACCACAAGAAGAAAATTCATCAAAGTATTTAAAAGGAAATGGAATGCTTCAACGCCCATTAGCATATCTCAAAGAACAATTTAACAATATGAATTAAATACAATGGAAAAAACCTACGCCTTAAAAGAAATCAAACCCAAAAAAGCACTTAACAAAGCCTTTTTAAAAGTAAAACCGAACAGGACTGAAATTGAAGCTTTCAAGGCCAATCTTATTACTTTACTCGACAGGACAAACGATACGGAAAGCGAAGAGTTTCATAAAAACTTAATTTCAGACTTTCTTAAAGACACCTATTACAAGCAAAATCATTTTATAAATACCAAAGGTCGAAACGATCTGGTTATTCATAACGGAAATAATGCAAGTAGTTCAGTGGGTGTAATCATTGAAGCAAAAAAGCCGACCAACAGGGCGGAAATGATGACAACCCAAAAACTGAATGTAAAAGCATTTCAGGAATTGGTTTTATATTACCTGCGAGAGAGAATTACACACAAAAATGTGGAAGTAAAACATTTAGTGGCGACCAACATCAACGAATGGTTCATATTTGACGCTACCCTTTTCGACAGACTTTTTGCTCAAAACAAAAATTTTGTAAAACAATTCACAGACTTTGAGGGTGGACGTTTGGCAGACACCAAAACCGATTTTTTCTACAAACAAATTGCAGAACCTTTCATTGCCGACATCAAAACTGAAATTGAATTTACCTACTTCGATTTACAAGAATATCAAAAACCACTTCGCAACTCTGACAAGGCAGACGACAACAAACTCATTACTTTATTCAAACTTCTTTCAGCGGAGCATCTTTTAAAACTTCCGTTCACCAACGACAGCAACAGCCTTGACAAAAGGTTTTACAGCGAGTTATTACACATCATTGGTTTGACAGAAACCAAAGAAGGAGGGAAAAAACTCATTGAACGAAACAAAGAAGGCGAAAGAAATTCAGGAAGTATTCTTGAAGATGCAATCATTCAGCTTGACAGCTTAGACAAAATAATCCGATTGGACAGACCAAGCCAATTTGGAAGCACTCAACAAGAACGCTTATTTAATGTAGGACTTGAATTAAGCATTACTTGGATAAACAGAATTTTGTTTTTAAAGTTGTTGGAAGCCCAACTTATCACCTATCATAAGGGCGACAAATCATATTCGTTTTTAAGTTTAGATAAAATCAAAAACTATGACGACCTAAACAGCTTGTTTTTTCAGGTGTTGGCTCGAAAATATGACGACAGAAACCAAGATGTAAAAAAGACATTTGAAAAAGTTCCTTATTTAAATAGTTCGCTATTTGAGCCAACTGAAATTGAGCAAGTAACTTTATTCATCAGCAATTTAAAAGATGATAAAACGATTCCTGTTATTTCATCAACAGTTCTAAAAAACGACCAAGGCAAAAAACGCATAGGAAATTTAACAACCTTAGAATATTTATTTGACTTCTTAAACGCTTACGACTTTACAAGCGAAGGTTCAGAAGAAATTCAAGAAGATAATAAATCACTGATAAACGCTTCTGTTCTTGGCTTAATCTTCGAGAAAATAAACGGATATAAAGAGGGTTCTTTCTTTACTCCGGGTTTTATTACAATGTATATGTGTCGTGAAACTATTCGCAAATCGGTAGTTCAGAAATTTAATGAAACAAAAAACTGGAATTGTTCAACAGTCGAAGAGCTTTATGACAAAATTGAAGACCGAAAAGAAGCCAACGACATTGTAAACAGTATTAAAATTTGCGACCCTGCTGTTGGTTCAGGACATTTCTTAGTTTCGGCACTCAATGAAATGATTGCTGTAAAAAACGACTTGAAAATATTGCAAGACCGCACAGGAAAGCGATTAAAAGAATATCAAGTTGAAGTTGTAAATGATGAACTAATTGTTACAGACGAAGAAGGAGAACTATTCGACTACAGCCCTACAAACAAAGAAAGTCAGCGAATACAAGAAACACTTTTTCACGAAAAGCAAACCATAATTGAAAATTGCCTTTTTGGTGTTGACATTAATCCAAACTCAGTAAAAATTTGTCGTTTACGTTTGTGGATTGAATTATTGAAAAACGCTTATTACAAAAACTCAACAGAATTAGAAACACTTCCAAATATTGACATCAATATAAAATGCGGAAACTCTTTAGTTAGCCGTTTTGCCATTGATGCCGATTTAAAACAAGCACTTAAAAAAAGTAAGTGGTCAATTGATAGTTATCGAATAGCAGTTGACACTTACCGCAATGCTGAAAGCAAGGAACAGAAAAGAGAAATGGAAAAACTGATTGCCGATATTAAATCGGATTTCAGAAGTGAAATTTCATTGAATGACCCAATTGTAAAAAAATATAGAAAACTATCAGGTGAATTGTTTCAAATGACACAGCAGACTCAGCTTTTTGAAATGAGTAAAAAAGAGAAAGATGATTGGAATAAAAAAGTATCTGAACTAACTCAAGTAACCAAAAAATTAGAAACCGAAATTGAAGAAATAAAAGCCAATAAGATCTTTGAAAACTCTTTTGAATGGCGTTTTGAATTTCCCGAAGTACTTAATGATGAAGGCGATTTTATTGGCTTCAATGTGGTTATAGGAAATCCGCCATATATGAGAGTACAAGAAATTCAAGCTACTCAACCTAATCAAAAAATTTATTACGAAACGCAATATCAAAATGCTAAAGCAGCATATGATTTAGCAAATTTATTTTTTGAATTAGCAATAAATATATCCAACACAAAGGCTCACAATTCCTTTATTTTTCCTCATAAGTTTTTCAATTCAGCCAGTTCAGAGGTTTTCAGAAATTATTTAATAGAAGGTAAATTCATTGATAAAGTTGCACACTTTGGTGCAAATATGGTTTTTGAAGATGCTGATACCTACACTTGCATTGCTTGGTTTAGCAGACATCAAAATAAAGGATTTGATTTTCAACAGTTTCCTTTTAAATCAGACTTTCAAAACCTGATGACTAAAAATGAAAACTATATTTTGATGTCGTATGAAATGATTAACAAAGCTTCGCAACTATATGGCAGTAATCAATGGATAATGTTTAATAGTCAACTTGGCTTTAATATTTTTGAAAAGATTTATAGCCAAAATGCTAGAATTTCCTCAAAGTTCAATAAAGTATCACAAGGAATAGCCACTGGGAAAGATGAAATTTATTTGTTTGAAGGTATTGAAGAAGAAGAATATATTAAAGGCAACTTTATTAAAGATAGCAAACAAAGGATAATTGAAAAGGGTATAATGAAACCATTCTTAAAAGGCAAAGATGTCCAAAGATATTCAACACCTGAAAAAACACTTTTTATATTATTCCCTTACAATATATCAGATTTAGGTAAAGCCTCAATTATGCTTGAATCCGAAATAAGTGAGAAGTTTCCAAATGCATATCTATGGCTTAAAGAAACAGAAGATATACATCGCAAAAAAGACAATAAAAGTACTAATGATGATTTTTGGTATCGATATGCAAGAAATCAAGGCGTTGATTATGTCGAATTACCCAAAATTTCCTCAATGGAGATTTGTGCAAATCGCCCCAATGTAATTTTTAATCAAGATAATTTCTATCATAATACAAAAGTATATAGCTGGTACAAATATGAAGAAACAAAAGAAAGTTATGAGTATCTTTTGGCAATTGCAAATTCAAAACTGCTGTGGTGGTTTCTAAAGACAACAGGCGACACATTACAAGGTGATGCAAGAACTTTTAAAACGAATTATTTAAATCCGTTTCCTTTACCGCTAATTGTAGAGCAAGCAAAAGAAAATAGTATTTCAGAAAAGGTTAAGATAGTAATGGAACAAAAGAAATTAAATGCTAAAGCAAATACTACTGAAGTTGAAAATGAAATAAACGAATTGGTTTACCAACTTTACGACCTGACGGAAGAAGAAATAAACATCATTGAAAATATCTAAACAAAATGAAGGCAAACGAATTACAGATAAATAACTTTTTACAAGTACCTAATGTGCAATTTGTAATTCCTGTATATCAACGAAACTATGACTGGACAAATACCGAATGTAAAGTACTGCTAAATGATATTATATCAGTAGAAACAGAGGACAGAGGAACACATTTTATTGGTAGCATTGTATTTGTACACGAAGGCACTTACAGCACTAGTGAAGTAAAGGAATTAGTTATTATAGATGGACAACAGCGTTTAACAACCATCAATATTTTGTATGTGGCATTGTACCGCTTCGCCAAAGAAAACGGCAATACACAGGATGCTGAACGCTTATACAATATGTTTTTAACCAATCAGTATGTTAAGAATGAATCGAGCAAACTAAAGCTAAAACAGACTGATACCAATTCATTGGCCTTTAAAGCAATTATGCTTGGCACCGATAGTGAATCAAGTGCATTTTCAAATGTTACAGAAAATTACAACTACTTTAGAGGTGCTATAACATTCGATACTTTCGAATTAATTTTAAGAGGCTTAAATCGTTTGATTTTTGTTGAAATATCTTTAGAAAGAGACAAAGACGACCCACAACGAATTTTTGAAAGTTTAAATTCAACAGGTTTAGATTTATCACAATCTGATTTGATACGGAATTTTATTTTAATGGACTTGCCACCAAAAGACCAAAACAGAATATTTGAAACCATTTGGAATCCCATTGAAGAAAACGCAAAAGATTTAGTGAAACAAAGTTCTTTGGTATCAGATTACATAAGGGATTACTTGACACTTCGCAACAAAAAAATCCCCAATAAAAATAAAGTTTACGCAGAGTTTAAAAGTCTTTACGCTAACAAAAAAGATGAAGCTTATCATCAGGTACTGGAAAACATAAAATCATTATCCATTCATTATAAAAAGTTTGTAAATCCTACAACCGTT
>CAMAQX010000124.1 GCA_945860455.1 Lishizhenia tianjinensis | reverse complement strand
TAGCATTGAAGCAAGTTTTGTCGGTGGGACTGAACCGTATCAATTCAACTGGTCAACTAATGATTCAACCCTATTTATCGATTCGCTTCCTATTGGAGTGTATGCCATTCAAGTAATTGATTCCAATAATTGTCAATACCTAGAAACTGCCATTATTTTTCAACCAGCCGCGCCTTTATCAGCCTCATACACTACAATCGAACCACAATGTTTTGGTTATTCTGATGGGCAGTTGATAGTTTCTACAACTGGAGGCACACCAGGCTATCAATATAATTGGTCAACAAATGATTCAACTTCAACCATTGACTCCATTCCTACGGGTAATTATTCCGTTCAAATTACGGATGCCAATGGATGTGTTTTCGATTTAGATTGTTTCCTTGACCAACCAGCACAAATTCAACCTTCATTTGATTCAGATATCCTTGTTGGATGTAGTCCATTGGTGGTGGAATTTTTCAATACCTCAGATGCTGATTTTAATTGCGAATGGACATTTGGTGATTCATTGAGTTATACTGGTTGTGATGATGTTATTATAACATTTGATACAGGAGGAGTGTACGATGTAAATCTAATTGCCTATGATGCCAACGGTTGTTTTAACGACATAACTTACACAAATTATATAACGGTAAATCAAACCCCATCAGCGAGTTTTACCGCAGACCCAACTGTACTTTTCCCAGAAAGCCCAAACACAACAATTCTGAATACCTCTATTGGAGGAGATTTCTACATTTGGAACATGGGCGTGGGTGATCCCGACGAAATGTATTTTGAACCTGGTGATTATCAATTTCCCGCCAATATTGCAGATACATTTTTAATTACCATGTACGCCGTAACTACCGAAGGTTGCGCCGACACTGCTTATCAGCAAATCTTATTTAACAACGATCCTTTTTATTACATTCCAAATACGTTTATCCCCGATGGGGACAATAGAAATGATGTTTGGTTACCCATTTTTTCTAATTTAGATAATATAAAAAAATACAATGTGCAGGTATTTAATCGATGGGGAGAACTAGTTTTTCAAACAAATGACCCGTCTAAAGGGTGGGACGGAAACTACCACGGTACAAATTGTCAAGATGGAACATATACTTGGAAAATGCAATTTACTTGGTATGATTATCGGGTATATGACAAAGCCGGGCATGTTAATCTTCTTCGGTAAATAAATACTGATCTATTTTCAACGTAAATTAACCCCTCTTCAACCCTACTCGTTTTCTTGCGGCATCCACTTCTAATACTTGAACTTGAACATGTTCATGCAAGGCAATAAACTTGGCGGGATCCTCAACATATACCTCAGCCAGGTTTGATTTATGAATTAACCCATTTTCCTTGATTCCAATATTAACAAAAGCTCCAAAAGCAGTTACATTGGTGACAATTCCTGGTAAAATCATTCCGGTACGCAAATCATCTATTGTTCGAATGGTTGAATCAAACTCCAATACTTTCGCTTTTTTTCTCGGATCTCTTCCTGGTTTTTTTAGTTCCTTTACTAAATCATCAAAAGTGAAACTATCCAATTCAGGAAAATCCGTCTTATTCAGTTGCCCAACCAAGGATTCATTTCCAATAAGTTCTTTTACTTCGACTTTAAGATGCTTTGCCATTTTTACTACAACCGAATAAGATTCGGGATGAACAGCCGAATTATCTAATGGATTTTCTGAATTTCGAACACGCAAAAACCCTGTTGCTTGCTCATATGCTTTATCTCCTAAACGCTTCACTTTTTTTAGTTCTTCTCGCGATTGAAAAGGTCCATTTTCCGCCCGATACGCAACAATATTCTCTGCCAACGCTGGACCCAATCCGGAAACATAACTCAATAAATAAGGTGATGCGGTGTTTAAATCTACTCCAACCGCATTCACGCAAGAAATAACCACATCATCTAGGCCATTTTTCAATGATGTTTGATTGACCTCATGCTGGTACTGCCCTACTCCAATTGACTTAGGATCAATTTTAACTAATTCAGCTAAAGGATCCATCAACCTGCGACCAATTGAAACGGAACCGCGAACAGTGACATCAAAATGTGGGAATTCCTTTCTCGCAATTGCACTGGTGGAGTAAATAGAGGCCCCATCTTCTCGAACCACAAAAACTTCCAAATCACGATCAAATCGAATATGTTTCACCAAATTTTCTGTTTCTCTTCCTGCAGTTCCATCCCCAATCGCAATCGCATCAATTTTATATGCCTGGACCCATTGAGCCAATTTGGATTTCGCTGCAGAACTCTCATTTTGAGGAGCATGGGGATGAATAGTTTGATTCATTAATAATTCACCAGATTCATCCAAACATACCACTTTGCACCCCGTTCTAAATCCTGGATCTATCGCAAGAATTCTTTTCGATCCCAGAGGTGGAGCCAATAACAACTGACGTAAATTAGTAGAGAACACTTTAATTGCTTCTCTATCCGCTTTCTCTTTTGCTTCATTTAAAACATCATTCTCCAATGATGGACTAATTAACCGCTTAAAAGATTCCTTGCATGCCGCTAAAACAATTTGAGCGCATGCATCGTTTCCTTTCACAAAATACCGTTCCAAAATTTCAAGTGCTTCCGTTGAATCAGGCTGACTATTAAGTGATATAAAACCCTCCCTTTCGGCTCGAATTAACGCTAACAAACGATGAGAAGCACACCGAGTCAAAGGTTCTGAAAAATCAAAATAATCACGGTATTTGGCAGCTTCTTCCTCTTTTCCTTTAACTAATTTGGCTACTAAAACTGATTTCCGTTGAAACAATTGACGCAATCGAGACCTTATTTGTAAATTTTCATTTATCCACTCTGCCATGATATCCTTTGCGCCAGAAATAGCTGACTGCACATCCTCAACCTCACCTTTAACAAACTTTTCGGCCATAAACTCTGGATCACCACCACGTTGTGAAATAATCATCTTGGCTAATGATTCTAATCCTAGTTTTTTAGCCTTTTCGCCTTTTGTTACTCTTTTTTGCTTGTAGGGCAAATACAAATCTTCTAATATAACCGAATCAAAACAATGTTCTATTTTCTCGCGCAATTCATTCGTTAATTTCTCCTGTTCATTAATGGCAGTTAGTATGGCTTGCTGCCGGGCAATTAACTCATCAAATTTCTTGGAGTTATCTCGAATTAAAGCAATCTCCACCTCATCCAATCCATTTGTCATTTCCTTGCGGTAACGAGCAATAAAGGGTATTGTTGATCCCTCATCTAATAATTTTAATGTATTAATAATCGATTTGGGTTGCAGGCCCGAATTCGCTTTAATGTAATCCTGTTTTTGCATCTGCAAATCTCGCTATAACGATTTTCTATTACAAGTAAATTACTGAATAAATTATATCTTTACAATTAACATAAATATCATGGAAATTCTTATTGCTTGCCTTATTACTGCTTTATTACTGGGACTTTTGTTTCGAAAAAAAGGAGACAGCGTTCTTGATACTGTTCAATCCGGCTGTTGGATATTAGTCATCGTTGGAGTATTGATTATTGGATATTTCATTTATAACGGCAGCAATTAAAATACAACATGAACCTAGTTATTCATCCAATTTCTTATTCCAAAACAATTTCTTGGGCAAGCGGAACAAGCACGGAACTTTTTGTTTTTCCGCCAGAAGGCAATTTTCAGACAAGAGCATTTGATTTCCGCATCAGCACTGCAACGGTTGAAGCTGAAGAAACTAATTTTTCAGACTTTTCTGGGTTAACTCGTATCTTATTAATTCTCAAAGGTAAATTAACCTTGATTCATGAAGGAAGATATTCCAAAGAATTATACACCTTTGACCAAGATCGTTTTGATGGCTCATGGATTACAAAAAGTAAGGGAAAGGTACAAGATTTCAATGTCATGTTCAATGAAAACTATGATGCAAGCGTATTACATTTAGCTCTTCAAGCGAATAAAAGTCTTGAAATTGCATTAGATGAAAGTAAAACTTTCCTTTTTGTTTTTAATGGCAAATTTGAAATCAATGATCAACTAGTTTCTGCCGGTGACTTGATTGAATTTCAAAATGATTATCCAGAAAAAATGAATCTTTTTTGCATCGAATCCGGAAATATTATTGAAACAATAATTAAAAGAATTTAAATCTATGCTTATACAATTAGATTTTGACGGAACGGTCGTTGAATTTGATTATCCTAAAATCGGATTATTGAATCCGGGATCAGTTGAGGTAATTGATAAACTTAGAAAAGCAGGGCATGACATCGTATTAAATACATACCGAGCCGATTTAAATGATGGTACATTAGAGGACGCTCATGCTTTTTTGAAAGAAATTGGAATTTTCCCGAGTAAGGATCGAATTCCAACCAATGAGAAAAAAGTAAAATCTCCCGCTTGGAATTTAACCAAATTCATGGAAGACAACATTTTATTTATTGATGATGACACCGAAAACATTCCCCTAAGACCATGTATTGGTTGTCATTTATTGATGGTTGATTGGCTAGAATTGGACAAGCAGTTTAGGGAAAAGGGAATTTATTAAAACATAAAAAATCCCGATTGTGTTACTCAACCGGGATTCTATCATCTAAAATCTTTTACTTTTTGATAAAATGTGCTTTCGCTCCATTTACCTCAAGCACATACATTCCTTGATTTAAACCACTAACATTTAGAATATTATCAGTAGATTGGAATAGTAATTTTCCTGTCAAGTCAAAAATATGCTTTACTCCCTCCTTAGCAACATGCAATTCATCTACAGTTGGGTTTGGATAGATCGAAATAGATTCTTTAATTTCTGAAACACTTGCTGATGAACGTACATCAAAAACGACTGTTCCTGGAGAAACGCCTGCGTCAAAATTACTAAGCTCATTGTTTTGCGCATCAAATAAATGAACCTTACCGAAAGAGAAATAATCTGTTTCACTCGCGTACAAATTCCCCGAAACCGGTTCTTGAGCTAATTCATAATAATTGGTAGAATGCCCACTTATTGGACCAACATTATTCATTAAGTTAATATCAAATTCATTCAAGGTAGTCTCCATTGAAATTTGATACACCAATTTATCATCACGTAAGGCCGATGTTCCACAACCAGTTGATGCAGATGCCAAATTCACTGTGGAATTAGACGTTCCATCCAATGCAATTTTTGAAATAGATGAACCCGACCAATCCTTGTTATTTACCGAATAAATAAATGAACCAATTTTCACTAAATTATCCGGGTTTTTACCTTCTGGGCCCAAATCTATTTCATTTCCATAGCTCAAGGAATTCAAATCTAATTTTCCAATGATGCCTTTTTCATTCCCCCATTCGTATCCATTGTTTACTGCGATAAAAGCATTTGAACCATCTACAACTACATTCTGTGTCGCCCATTTTGGACCTTGTACTGTATCGATCGCAGAAATTAAAGTCATTGTTGTAGCATCATACACGTGTAAATATGAGTCATACGTCGTCAAATACTCACCACGAGTAGCAATCAATTTATTTTGGTAAATACCTAGATTTCTAACTCCGGGACAAGTAACTGAAGCCAATTCTTGGTGCGTATTCAAATCCATTTTAAAAATCTTGGAATCTGCTGCAACGAAATAATAATTTCCATCAATCAGCACATCGGAACCGAAACGCATTCCTTCCAAAGTATCGACTACTTGATACGTTTGATTTGCCGGATTATAACTCCCAACAGTTACTGGAACTAAGATTTCATTCGTTTGATAATCAAAGTAACCTTCATTCAAAATAATTGCTTGATGTACATAATTTTGTGCCTGTACTAGCGTAGAAAAGCCGAAGCCAATTGTAAATAAAACCTTTTTCATTCGTTCTGTTTTAAACGGTTAATAAATAAACTAAAAAAACATGAAGAAGAAAAAAGAGGGCAAGGCATGGGTGCAACTCTCCCATAACCGAGTCCGACTTTAATCTGAAGTCTTCTCTCCGCTCATTGGCAAGTCTTCTGGCTCACACCAACGCTAGTTACCTTCCCGTTTTCACAGTGGTTATCAACAGCTTACAGTGCTTACAGCTGCAGTTACAGCTCCGGATTTACACCGGATTCCTTATTAATTCCAACTCAATGGAAACCAAAGAACGTGACAAAAATACAACTTTTTTTTTCATTTCCGGTTATCTATAATTAAATAATATATCGTAATATTGCAATATATAAATACAAATGGGCGTATCAAAAACAAGTAGCTATACAGAAATTCAGATTGAAACAGCCAGTCGATTAAAAGCGCTAGGACATCCAGCCAGAATAGCAATCGTCCAATTTTTACTCAATCAAAAAGAATGCATTTGCAATGATATTGTTAACGAATTACCCCTTGCACAACCAACGATTTCTCAACATTTAAAAGAGTTAAAAAACGCTGGAATCATTCAAGGTACCATTGAAGGAAAAGCGAGATGTTATTGCATAAATCCAAAAGTTATCAAAGATTTAGTAAGCTTTTTCAATTCAATTTTATCGAATTTACACCCTGAAGATCAATGCTGTTAAGAACAATTAAAACAAAAAATCATGAAACTACACCAATTTAAAGAAATTTTAACCGACATCAATTCTATTAGATTTCAGTTACCCAATGGAAACCTCGTACCCATTCACTTTCATGTAACAGAAGTTGGGGCAACCAAAAAGAATTACATCGATTGTGGTGGTAAGATTCGGGAAGAGCAAGTAATAAATTTTCAATTGTGGGAAGCAGATGATTTTGATCATCGCATAGCACCACAGAAATTAAAATCGATTGTTGAATTGGCAGAGAAAGCCTTGCATTTACCAGATACTGAAATTGAAGTAGAATATCAAAGTGAAACCATTGGGAAATACGGCCTAGAATTTAATGGGATTACATTTTTGCTGACAAATAAGCAAACGGCTTGTTTAGCAGAAGATGCATGCGGCATTCCTTCCCAAAAACAAAAAGTGAATCTCTCGGAGTTACAAACTAAAAATAGTTGTTGCGATCCCAAAAGCGGATGTTGTTAAAATAATGCTATGAATAATAAAATTAATTCCATGTGCAAATCATTGAGCACTCAATTTGATTCAATCCCTGAAAAAAGAAAGGAAATATTAGAGAAAATAACTGCTTACATTCAGCAAAGAAAAGACTCGAATAAGCCT
>CAMAQX010000123.1 GCA_945860455.1 Lishizhenia tianjinensis | reverse complement strand
TTTGTTGGCGGGACTTCTTTTTCTACTCACCGGAAATGAAATCTTAAAACAAATTGGTTGGGTATTATCCGGCTTGCTTTTTTTTGGGATTTTAGTAGGCATCATTTACGGCCGTTGGAATTGGAAAACGCATCGTATTCAGCTTTCTTTTCCTCATTTTCCGGAGGAAGTGAACACATTAAAAATCGTGCAAATAAGCGACATTCATGTAGGAAGTTTTTTTAATAATCATGCGAAAGTTGAGCGTGCAATAGACATAATTAATTCCTTAGAGGCAGATTATGTTTTTTTCACGGGCGATTTGGTAAACAATACCGCTTCTGAAATGGATGGGTGGGAACCCGTTTTTTCAAGAATCCAAGCTAAAAAAGGAAAATATAGTATTTTGGGCAATCATGATTACGGGGATTATGTGCGTTGGGAAGAGGATGGCCACAAAGTAGATAATTTACAGCGGCTCATTAACAAACACCGCGAAATTGGTTTTACGCCTTTGTTGAATGAATCAATCGAATTGGAAAATGATATTTGGCTCTTGGGCGTAGAAAACTGGGGAAAAGCACCCTTTCGTCAAAGCGGAAAATTGGCACATACATTAAATGGCGTTCCGGATTCAGCGCTTAAAATCTTACTTTCTCATGACCCAAGCCATTTTGATTTACAAGTGTTAGACACCAACATTGATCTTACGCTGTCTGGACATACGCACGGAATGCAGTTTGGCATTGAGCGATTTGGTATCAAATGGAGTCCTGTGTCGTTTCGCTATAAAAAATGGGCGGGTTTGTATCAGGTGGGCCAACAGTTTTTATATGTCAATCGAGGATTTGGTTACCTAGGTTTCCCGGGTAGGGTGGGGATTTATCCGGAGATAACGGAAATCACAATTACCAAAGGATAATTTACTCAATGAGTTGAATGGAAGGAATCATTTCCTCCACGTATTCTTGTACTCGAATTTCGTCAGCGTTTTTGGTCAATAATAATTGTTTGCATTTGGGTAAACTCTCAGCCAAGCGCAAAATATATCCTTTCAATCCTTGACGCATTTGAGTTTCCATTTCCAAGACAGCGAACAAACGCAGTTTAGAAACATTGAATCCATTTTGGAAGTACATTTCGCAAATGCGACGTGCTGTTCCCACGATGATTTCGGTTCCGTCAAATAAATCATTGCGCTGTTGCAATTTTTTACCCTTTTCGGTTACCAAGTCAACAGTTAGATCTAGGCTCCGCGTTCCGGTGGCGATAATTTCATGGATTTCTCGGGCTTCTTCTTCCGATGAAGCAATGATGATGGCCCTTGGCGAACCTTCTTCGGCTTGTGGAACAAAAAGCGTTATCCACTCCACTAATTGGTTTTTGTATTCTTCGAACGATGCTGCCCCCAAAACGGATTGTCCCGATTTGAGTGCTTTTCCAATGCGCAATGTAAGTTCTGTGTTTTCCATGTATTGCCAAAGGTAGCGATTTTTCCCTTCTAGCCTGTCCGCCGGTAGGAGGGATTTTGGTTTTGAAGACTTTGCCGATTATTAGACTCCGTCAGAGGAGGTGAAATGCATAATTTCACTTAATCCATGAGGCAAACCTCTTGCAGAGGTTATTTCATTTCGAGCTTTCAAAAATTCAATTTTAGAAAAAATCGACATAGATAGTTGTAATGTCGATTCAATCGACAGAGGATCAATGTGTGTCGAAAAAAGCAACCACTCACCATTTCCGTTTCAATTGAACAGTTCAAATTTCAATTTAATCAACTATATTTACAAACTGTCGAAAAAAATCAGCCCTTTACCGAGGCATGAATCTAAATGACATGAAAAGCTAGTGCTTCTTTCTTTAAATGCCGACGAACCAATTCCGTCCTAAATGAAAAAAAGCAGCGACTTTGTATTACGTATTTGCAGTGAAGTTATAAACCCAAACAGTTTATGAAAATTAACTAAACGGATGATTTCTAACTACCGGAATTTGCAAGCCAATTAGTTTTTGAATATCGCGAATGTAAGCTTGTTCTTCTTTGTCGCAAAAAGAAATGGCTTTACCACTTGCTCCTGCTCGACCTGTACGTCCAATACGGTGCACATAGGTTTCGGGAATATTTGGAATATCGTAGTTAATCACCAGCGCCAATTCGTCGATATCGATACCACGAGCTGCAATGTCGGTTGCCACCAAGACGCGTAGTTCTTTGTTTTTGAAATTGTTTAGCGCATTTTGCCGCGCATTCTGTGATTTATTTCCATGGATTGCAGCTGCTTTAACGTTTGCTTTAATCAAGATTTTCACCACTTTATCTGCCCCGTGTTTTGTGCGGGTAAACACCAATACTGATCCGGTTTTGCTTTCATTTAACAAATGCAACAACAAATCTTTTTTCTGAGCAGTTAGTAGGTGATACAGTTTCTGGTCAATGGTTTCGGCAGTAGAGGAAACGGGAGTAACCACCACTTGTTTTGGGTTCGTTAAAATGGTACTTGCCAGCGTTTTGATTTCCTTTGGCATTGTGGCCGAAAAGAACAAGGTTTGTCTTTTTGCTGGTATAAGTTTAATTACTTTTTTCACGTCATGAATGAATCCCATATCCAACATGCGATCTGCTTCATCCAATACAAAAACCTCTAGGTTGCGTAGGTCAATAAATCCTTGCTGTTGCAAGTCTAACATACGTCCTGGTGTTGCCACCAAAATATCAATACCACTTTTAAGTTGGTTCACTTGCTTCAGTTGACTAACGCCACCAAATACAACAGCGTGTCGCACATCGAGGTTTGATCCGTAATCCTTGATATTTTCCTCAATTTGAATAGCTAATTCGCGTGTCGGTGTTAGAATCAATGTGTGGATTTTTCTACGTCCTTCTGGGCGCTTATTTTTTATTAAATTTTGAAGAATTGGAATAGCAAATGCAGCTGTTTTTCCTGTTCCTGTTTGGGCACATCCCATGATGTCTGATCCAGATAGAATGATAGGAATTGCTTGTTGCTGAATAGGAGTTGGTATTGAATATCCTTTGGTTTTAAGGGCGTTTAAGATCGGCTCGATAAGATCTAGTTCGTTAAATGTCATATGTAGGTTTTATTCTACGAAGACAAAAAAGAGTGAACCCATAGAATTTTCCCAAAGGTAGACCAACTTTTTCCTGAAACCTATTTTTTTGTGAAATAATGGGATTACGGTTCATGGCACACAGCTATTTCCGCTAGGTATTTTGATTCATTCGATAATTATCGGTCACAAAAGGATGTTCCAGCCAGCCTTTATCAAACTGTGCGGCAACTGTTCCACAACCAGCATTGATTTCCAGTAAAATGGGGCCTTTGTCCGTAATTGCAATATCAAATGCGATGAGGGGCAATTCGGGATAAACCAGACATGTTTTTTCTATTAATTGAAGTGCCTTGTCCCACATCGGGATTTGAAAATCGAACAGGGTTTTTCCTGATATTGGATTTTTTTCAATTGATTTTCCTGTTTTATCAATTCCAACGGTGCTTAAACGGCCGGTTTTCACATCAACGGATGCGCTAATTGACCCGCCATGCATCATGTGGTCGGTGATTGATCCTGTGTTTAATTGAATGGAGGCCGCCACAGGCACTTGGTTTTCCTTGGATTTATTGTAAACAATGTAGCGAACGGTACCGCAAAAATCGGATCCTTGTAATTCGATAATTTCTGTATGGTTGTAGACAAATGCTTGATAAATATAATCAGGTAATGTCACGTCAGCTGGCGAGAGTAGGTGTATTCCTTTTCCTCCATTTGCAAATCGAGGTTTGGCAAGCACGCGCTGGTTAGATGATAATAAAAGCAATTCAGCAAATGATTTCTTTTCTAGTAGGCAGTTGTCTCGTGAATCAGTAACTAAATAGATTTCAGGGACTTGAATCCCATTTTGTGTCATTCGCTCATACATTTTGTGTTTGTCATACGTAATTTCGCGACGATCGATGTTCAGTTTTTCATAAATTCCATGGGTAATACTTCTGGGAATTATTTTGAGTAGTTCTTCTGTTGAAATATGCGGAAACAAATGAACCACTTTGGCATAAAATGCAGTGTGATAAACAACGGTTTTGAGGTTAACTTTAACTTTGTTTTCTTTCAATAATCGATAATAAAATCGATTATATCTGATTAATTCTCGCAACATGTTTCCGCATCCGATTGTCTTGCTTCGCTTGGAAAGATCAATCAAATAACCCGGAATCTTTTTTTGTTTATTAAACATGCTGAAATAAAAACAAAGGTAACCAATTTGCAGGGTGAATGTGACCCACTAGTTGATTTTTCGATTGCGAACAAATTCCCACAAAACAACTCCGGCACATACACTGACATTCAAACTGTGTTTGGTTCCAAACTGAGGAATTTCAATGATGTAATCTGAAAGATCAATTATAGCTTGATTAACCCCATGAACCTCGTTTCCAAATATCAATACATTTGTTGAGCTGTTCAACTCATCAATTTGATTTAACAAAAGCGTTTTTTCTGCTTGCTCTATAGAACAAATGGTTTTACCTTCCTTTTTTAGTTCTGTGATGAGTTCCACAATAGATTCACAAAATTCCCACTCCACTGTTTCTGTTGCGCCCAACGCTGTTTTTTGAATGTCACGATGAGGTGGTTGTGGTGTTATTCCACACAAATATATTTTTTCAATATTAAAAGCATCTGAAGTGCGAAAAAAGGATCCAACATTATTAAATGAACGAATGTCATCCAACACAACTATTACGGGAAATTTTTGTTGTTGCTTAAACGTATCTTCATCTACCCGATTCAATTCCCATAATTTTAGTTTTCTATTCATCTGTTGATAAGATATTTGGATTTTATTTTGAACTCGAGATCGTGGATTTTATCTTTACAGTTCAAAAATCATAAAATCTTTTCACTTGTCGAAGAATCTGGAAGAAAAAAGTTATGCGGAAACGCCCTTGATGAAGCAATATAATCAAATAAAGGCGCGTCATCCGGAAGCATTACTTTTATTTCGGGTGGGAGATTTTTATGAAACTTTTGGTGCAGATGCGATAAAAACAGCCAAAATATTGGGAATTGTTTTAACAAAACGCAAAAATGGTGCAGCGGCAACAATCGAATTAGCAGGATTTCCGCATCATTCTTTGGAGTTATATTTACCCAAATTAGTCCGTGCCGGCCAACGTGTGGCAGTTTGCGATCAGTTGGAGGACCCTAAAATGACAAAAACCATTGTCAAAAGAGGGGTTACAGAATTGGTTACACCGGGGGTTTCTTTCAATGATCAAGTATTAGAAAAGGGTAAAAACAATTTTTTGTGCGCCATTCATATTGGAAAATCAGAACATGGTATTTCCTTCTTGGATGTTTCAACCGGTGAGTTTTTGGTTGCCCAAGGAAATCAGGAATATATTGACAAATTAGTAAGCAGTTTTGAGCCTTCAGAAATTGTGTATCAACGCAATAAATCCAAAGAATTTTCAGAGAATTTTTCTGGCAATTATTATACTTTTCGCTTCGATGATTGGGCATTCACCACTGATTTTGCACTTGAGAGCCTCACGAAGCATTTTGGCACAAAATCGTTAAAAGGGTTTGGTATTGAAACCTTGGACATGGGAATCATTGCTGCCGGCGCCGTATTGCATTATCTCAATGAAAATCAGCATGCAAATTTAGGACACATCACAGCCTTGAATCGGATTGAAGAAGATAAATACGTTTGGCTCGACCGTTTTACTATACGCAACTTAGAATTACTGCATTCGCCTCATGAAAACGCAACCACTTTGGCTGATGTGATTGACAATACACTCACCCCAATGGGAGGTCGAATGATGCGCAGGTGGATAGTGCTTCCACTCAAACACAAAAAACCCATTCAGGAACGACTGGATACAGTGGCATATTTAAAAGAAGAAAGTCAGGTCAATGATTCGATTCGGGAGATTTTGGCTGATATTGGTGATTTAGAGCGCTTGATTTCTAAAGTTGCGGTGAGGAAAATCAATCCAAAAGAATTGGTTTTTTTAAAACGTACGTTGGAACAAATTGACCCCCTTAAAAACCTTTTACGTGATGCGAAAACAAATGCGATAGTTGATTTAGTAAAACGCTTGAATCCGTGTTTAGAGTTGATATATTTAATTGAAACAAAATTGGCTGCAGAACCAGCAATTCTTGTGGGTAAAGGGCCTGTTATTCGAGCTGGTTTTCATGCTGAACTAGATGAGATTCGAGATGTCCGCGAAAACGGTAGGGATTATTTGGAGGATTTGCAAAAACGAGAAGCAGAAAGAACAGGAATCACCAGTTTGCGAATTGCTTTTAATGGTGTTTTTGGGTATTATATTGAAGTGCGCAACACACACAAAGACAAAGTTCCACCTGAATGGATTCGGAAACAAACCTTAGTAAATGCAGAACGGTATATCACCGAAGAATTAAAGGAATACGAAACTAAGATTTTTGGCGCCGAAGATCGAATTCATCAAATTGAAACAGCTTTATTTCAGGAGATAGTAGAACAAGCATCAAAGTACACCTTGCAAGTACAAGAAAATGCATTGTTGATTGCTCGATTGGATTGCCTCAGTTCATTTGCTTTTCTTGCCTTGGAACGCAATTATAACCACCCTGAAATTAGCGATGGATTGGATTTGGAGTATAAAAATGGAAGACACCCTGTAATCGAAAAACAGCTAAAAAAGGGAGAAGAATATATTCCAAATGATTTGCGGATGTCTAATGATGATTTGCAAATCATGATGATTACTGGCCCCAATATGAGTGGTAAAAGTGCTGTTTTGCGTCAAACGGCTTTGATTGTATTATTGGCTCAAATGGGGTGTTTTGTTCCTGCGAATTCTGCTAAAATTGGGTTAGTCGATAAGGTATTCACCCGAGTTGGAGCCTCAGATAATATATCTTCTGGCGAATCCACTTTTATGGTTGAAATGAACGAAACAGCGAGTATCTTGAATAATATTTCCCCTCGAAGTTTGATCTTGTTAGACGAAATCGGAAGAGGAACAAGTACGTATGATGGAATTTCAATTGCTTGGGCAATAGCTGAGTTTTTACATGAAAACCCGAAGGCAAAATGTAAAACCTTGTTTGCAACGCATTATCATGAATTGAATGAAATGACCAAACAATATGCACGTATTAAAAACTATACGGTAGCCATAAAAGAGGTCGGAAAACGCATTCTTTTTCT
>CAMAQX010000122.1 GCA_945860455.1 Lishizhenia tianjinensis | reverse complement strand
CTGAGGTTAAACTCCGGGTAGTTGTCGCAAATAAAGAGATGGAAAAATTCCTCGTTGTTCGCCATCGATTGTTCTTTTAAGTGATACGGTAAATAACGAATGGAAGTGCATACCATCAACTCTTCATCTGCTTGTTGCAAAAGGTCTCTAAAATAATCGTTGTCTAAAAGTTTGCTCATTTTTTTGTTTTTTTTATTACTTCAAATGGATTTTCCAATTGAATTGCATACAAAGGAAAGTAAAATGACCGTATTCTAAATACGGAGTTAAGAATTTTATGATTTTTTTTGATAATGGTTGATTTTTTTGAGACATCAGACTCAATCCCCCCTTCTTCCATATTACAGACCGGCAAGGGGAGAAGCTAAATACGGCTCAAAAAAAAGTGAAATACAGCTCATTTTAGGGATGCTTTGAGCCGGAAATAGGGTAGGAGTGATCTTTAAATTCCTTTTAAGGAATTAATTTCATCTGCTAAAATTCCCCAAATCATTTCAGGTTCAACAGAATCATATGCGTGCGATATGATATTGCGCAAACCAATAATATTCTTAGCTGACGTGATAGAAATTGTTTGATCGAGTTCTAGAATTTTTCGAATTGCTTCTCCAATTATTTCCAAGTCCCGTTCAACTGCTCGTTACAATAAAATATCCGATTGAAATGAATTGAAATTATTATTTGTCTTTGTTTTAACTGTTTCAATTTCTTGAATAATACTTTCGATATCCAACAAATACTTAATAATCTTAAGCTGCATAAATTTCTACTTTTGAGCGCTCTATTTCTTCAATTAAAATGGGATTTTTTAATGATTTCTTAGAAACTAAATCAACTTTTTTACCTGTTAAAATTTCCAACTGTTTTAGAAATTCAAAGTAATTATTAGCATAATCCAATACATCGATTTCAGCGTAAAATTGCACTAAAAAATCTAAGTCGCTATCCTCATTTATAGCATTTTTAACTGCTGACCCAAAAAGATCAAAAGACTCTACGTGATGCGTTTTGCAAAGTGCAATTAAATCTGGTATTTTGTCCTCAATCAGCTTAATCATTTCATTTAAAGATAGGTATTTTATTATTAAAAGCTAATTCAAGATATTTGATTTCCCTCATCCATCTTCAACGCAATCCCGTAATAATTGAAATCATTCGGGCTTGGTTTTTCTTCCTCAATGATGTTTATCACACAATCTTTCTGCGGAATGGGTTCAAAATACAAGGTGAAAAACTGCCAATCTTTGACCGATTGAAACACCACTTTTTTTGGTGCAATGGTGATTCCTGTAGTTTCTTTTAAAAGAAATTTCTCTGCCGATCCTTGCACTTGAACATACGTTTTCGGTGACATGCGAATCCAACCTCCTTTAAAAAATTGTCCAGTTGCATTGTATCCAAAGTCAATGCGCGTGAATTCACGGTCTAAGATGACACGCAGCACTTTAGGATTGTCCGCTAAATCTTTATTTTCTGCGATTTCGAATAATATCGGCTCACTGCTTTTACTTTTCATGTTACTTTAAGTTATCGGTAAATTCAATCAACCATTTGGGTTCTATTACTTTAATATGATAGCCGTGTGATAAAAACAGACGGGTTAGCTCAATGGTCGGTATCAAGTTGTAACTAATTACCGATGAACCACTTTCTTCTTTTTTAATCAATTGACTTTCGTGAATTGGATAGGCCTCAAAATAATTGGTTACCAGTGCGCTAACATGAATTTTAACACCTTGTTTTTTCTGGTTAGGAATAGGGAAAACGCCATAATAATCATTAGCTTCCTTTTCCCGAGCGGATTTTTCAACCGGAATGTATTTCTTTTTCAATAAAAAGGGATCAAAAACTCGGTCTAATCCAAAAGTTCGAATCTGATTGTGTTTTTCAGAAAACCCCATTACGTACCATTTATTTTCAAATTCTTTAATCATAAAAGGATGAATCGTAAGTGCACTGAAATTTCGTTTTTTGTAAGAATAATGCACCAATGAAACAGGAGTTTTTTCACGACAAGCCTGGTAAAATAAATCGAAATGTTCAAACCCACGTGATATTGGCGGATTCATTGTCTGCAAAATGGCTTGTTTGGTATTTCCCGTTGAAAATTCTAACGATGTTGACAATATTTTCTCCATGGCATGGTTGAATTTCTCGCTGATTCGGGAACCCCCAATTGTTTGAATAAATTCAATCGATTCTCTAATTGTTTCAATATCTATGTCTGTTAGCGAAACTCCACCCAATTCGTAATCCGGATCCGAATAGGCATATCCTTTTCCTTTATAGTCATAATAGATGGGAGCATCAAAACCTTCTGGTGGTAATTCCCGCATTTTTGCAATGTCCTTCTGAATGGTTTCTGGTGAAGTATCAATTTTCAGTTTGTCCAAACAAGCATCAATGATTTCGGTCATGGTTGGAAACCGTTTCATCTTATTTCGTACAAGTTTATCGATTATTTGGTATCGTCTATAAGCGCTTTTGTTTATGGGCATTTTTCAAAATTTCACTAAAATTACAAATTATTTTTCATTCCGGATATTCAATACGGACACATGTTTTTTCTTTGTGTCATAAAAATTTAAAATATGGAAATAAAAATTGAAAAGCAATTGGAAGTAGTGCGCGAAACAACATCGCCAACAACCATTAAATTGTATAATCCAACAGGGTTAGATCACAAGTTAGATCATCGAATGAAGAGCATCGAATTTTCAGATGAATTTACGCGGATTGATTTTATATATCGGTCTTCTCATCAGTATAAAAATGGCGGTTGGATTCAAATGGAATCAAATGCGTACATCTCACCGGCTGGTTCAACAATGAAGTATAGACTCATTCGAACGATCGGAATTCCCATTGCGCCCCTCAAACACTATTTTAAACGAAAGGGAGAATTTCACAGTTATTCACTCATTTTTCCTGCTTTACCTGTCGGGACAGCTAAAATAGATATCATAGAAAAAGAAGCTCCTGGAAACTACTTTAATTTCTATGGAATTGATTATTCAAAATGGATAACTGTTCCGCATCCAATGGATTTAGTAAGGTCAAAAAATTAATACTATAAAAGAAATGACAAACAAAGAATACAAAACCGAAATAGAAATTCTGGAGATTTATGCAAAATGCTGGAATACCTTGAATTCCAATAAACTAAATTCATTGCTGGACGAAAAAGTGGAATACAATTCCCAATGGGTGATAGAATCATTAAATGGCAAGCAAGCTTTTTTAGACTATTTCAATGGGAAATTAAATACCTTACGTAAGGCAAAGCTTGAAACACAGGTATCTGCGGCGTTGAAAATGTCACAGAAGTGGACAAGTCACATGTTGAAACCTTGTCTTGTGATTACTCAGCGAAATAAAAATGGTGATCAAAATCAACTAACACTTTTTATCGAAGTACAAGATGGTAAAATAACCCACATAGATTTATGTGATGTGGACTTTATGTTTTTTGACTATAAATACTAAACTCATGGACGAACTATCAAAATTGCTCCAAATCAAGGAGTATGTGCTCGAAATTAAATTACAATTAGCCAAATTGCACACACAAAAAGAGGAAGCTATACAAAGTCAATATTATGAGAAGGCATCTGAGATTCGGGAGAAGGAAAGGGAACTTAAAACGGTACTTCTCGACACTCGAAAGATTTTATTGGAAAGAAGACTTTCACCTTTGCCTTCTTCAGAACAATTAAAGGAGCATGAAATAGTATTATCAGTAATTTCTGAATTGAGTATAGACGATGAATTGAAAGCTACCTATCAAAAGATCAGAAATGAATTTTATGAAATGCTACAATCTGAATCGAAACGTCTTTTGAATGATAAACTAGAATTTCTACGAATAAAAGAAGAATGGGCTGTCAAAGAAGTCCACCGACAATTACTGGAAATTGGTGATTTTTTAAATAAAATGGGTAGGTGAGGGGCTGGGTAAAATGCGCTACTCCTCCCAAAGTTGAATTTGTTCCTCACTTTTTACGTTGATGGTAGGGACACCATTTTTATCTAAAGTTACTTTACCTGTAACGACAATATACTTTTCGTCAAAGGCTGTTTCTGGTTTAAAACTGAAATTACGTCGTGCATTATTCCAAATGGTAATCGAGAAAATCTGGTTCGGAAATTCTTTATCTAAATTAAGAAATGTCGATTGTGATTTTGAAATGAACTTCGTGCTAACGACTTTGCCCACTATGGACACCGTACTTCCTGCTTTGGAGGCAGCTTGTTCGGTGTTAAAATAACCTTTGGGTAATTCCAATGGATTTAATGGCTCAACGTTATTTATGTAAGATTTCACGTCCCAAGCAAAGAAGTCCGCTTTACCTTCTATTTTTTGTTCCAAAGAGTCAGAAATGAGTGAAAAGAAATCCAATCCAGTCAATCGTTCAATGCTATCGATTGGTACAACATAATTACTTACTTTGGAATCACACTTTTTATTCGGCATTAAAAAAGCCATACCTCGTGGACTTTCAGTAGATAAATCTACAATGATTTTATAGTGTAATTCGGGGATTTTCAATTTGTTTTCTGATTCGTTATTGACCTCCAATCCTTTATGCAAAATGGGGCCGGTTAAAACGAACAATGTTTTTTTTTCATTATCCGAAATCTTCCTAACCAAACTTTCTAATTGAGCCCATGATTCTCGATTAAAATCCGGTTTTTGTGGGGTGATATTGCTGTAATAGTACGTTTCACTCATTGCGGCTTTCGACCATTTCAAATCAGCGGAGGGAACGAGATGGCCCCTGTCGAATCCAAATCCTCTGGTCTGAATTGTTCCATCTTCATTCGTTTTCGTTTTAAAATAATCAACTTCTTTCGCAGTTCCACAACTGATGGTAGAGTCCATTCTAAAATCATTCGTTCGTGAATTTGATCCAAAAGTCACATCGGTATTCAGTTGATGAAAAGTCCAGGCTGCCATTTTGTATTCGCAATCAAATCCTATAACAAATCCTTTATACTCTTTTATTTCAAGAGGTTTTGACGAAACTGGATAGCCAACTTGTTTAAGCTGCATCAGCCCTTGGTCTAATTTAAGTTGCTCAATTTCAAATAGAAGTTCTTTCTCTTTACTCCTTAAGGAATCTATTTGCTGAATTTTATCGTTTAACTCGTTTTGAGCCTGAAAATTCAATCCCAAGATACAAGTAAACACAAATCCGATTAGAAACTTCATGAGCTGATTTTAAAGCTCAAAACTACGAAGAAAATAAGATTGGACCGGAAAACAATAGTGCATAATGGTAAAAGATAATCTTGATTTAATATGAAAGAATATTTAGTAAACTGGATATTGAATATGCCTTAGCGCTGAACTACTTCTATTCCAAATACTCAACTCCAAGAACAAATTTTAAGCTCTTTCGATTCAATGACCTTCTTTACATTAAGTAAGTCATTGGTTTCAACTAACAAATTCTCAATACTATTCATGTTTTTTTTCTAAAAGCTTAAACATAGTCCAATTTTTGAATCAATTGATCGGTGTTTCACTTCTTCCTCCGATATTTCCCTCTAGTTTGATAATAATATCGTGACCGATTCTGGCTTTTAACAGCGTTTTTATCGGTACTTACTTTTTTGCGAACGTGGCCTTTGCGGGGTTGACCTTTGTAGTTTACAGATGGTTTAACATAGGATCTGTTGGAATCATCGGATTTTTTGAAATCACACGAAGAAAATAGGAGTATAAAACTGATTAAAAGTTGGAGGAATGTACTTTTGGTCATGAATTATAATTAGATTAGTTTTAATGCGTGTTTTGAATCGCCACATTGAACGTGCGTAAAATAGATTCCTAATTTAGGATACTTCCTATTAATGTTTTATTAAATTACTACTTATTTTCTTAAATGTTGACATAAAATAATTATTTTTAAAAAAAATTAAATCATGAAAAACCTATTACTTTTATTAATCAGCTTAACATCTCTGGTTTCATTTGGTCAGCAGCGATCCTGCCACACCATGGATAATCACGAACGTCTTTTGATGGAAGACCCGCATCTTTTTGAGCGAATCGCGAAAATCGAGCAATTTACAAATTACGCAATTTCTTCTGGCAAAGTGAGCCACAACAAAGCAGTGATTACCATTCCAGTGGTTGTTCATGTGGTTTACAATACCTCAGCTCAAAATGTTTCTGATGCACAAATTCAATCTCAATTGGATGTGTTGAATAAGGATTTTAGAAAATTAAATACTGATTTGAATTTAATACCATCAACGTTTTCAAGTCTGGTTGCTGATGCAGAGATCAATTTTTGTTTAGCAAATAGAGATCCTAGTGGAAACGCAACAACCGGAATTATTCGTGTACAAACGAGTCAAACTTCTTTTTCCACCAATGATGGAATGAAGTCTGCATCGTCAGGCGGAAGTAATGCATGGTCGGCAAATCAATACTTGAATATTTGGGTGTGTAATATGAGTGGTGGAATTTTAGGATACGCACAGTTTCCAGGTGGAGCGGCAGCTACGGATGGTGTTGTAATTGGATATACTTGTTTTGGAACTACCGGAACCGCTCAAGCACCATTTAACAAAGGAAGAACGGCAACGCATGAAGTTGGCCATTGGTTGAATTTACGTCACATTTGGGGTGATGCAACTTGCGGAAGTGATTTAGTTTCTGATACGCCGGTACACAATACATCAAACTATGCATGTCCATCTCATCCGAGAGCTAATTCATGTGGAACCTCTGCTGAAATGTTTATGAATTACATGGACTACGTAGATGATGCGTGTATGCAAATGTTTTCCAATGGACAAAAAGCACGCATGCAAGCACTATTCGTTTCAGGTGGTGCACGAGCAAGTTTGGCAACTTCACCAGGATGTTCAGGTTCAACGGGTGGCGGAACAACAACCCCAGCGTATTGTGCAGCAACTGGAGGCAACACACAATTTGAATGGATTTCAAATGTAAAATTCAATACAATTGACAATACATCAACAGGTAGTGGAGGATATGCAAATTACACTGCAATTTCTACTACTGTCAATAAAGGAACAGCATATTCCTTAACGTTAACTCCTAGTTTTGCGAGTACTACATATCCAGAATATTTTAATGTTTATATTGATTATAATGGCGATTTAGATTTTGCAGATGCTGGAGAACTTGTTTATTCATCACCAGGAACAACTGCCGCAGTTATTACGTCTATTACGGTTCCTACTACAGCTATAACTGGTAATGTTAGAATGCGTGT
>CAMAQX010000121.1 GCA_945860455.1 Lishizhenia tianjinensis | reverse complement strand
GTCTTTTTTCGTTGCTCGGCATTTTTACTTTCCCGCTTTCGACTATATTTCCATCTAAGTAAATGTTCTTTGTCCGGAGTTTCAGCTTGATATATACTGGCCCCAACAATAACTTGCGGTGCATTTTCCTGAATAAATTCGAGATAATTATGAATGAATAAGGGATCAATGACTTCAGAGTCTCCATCAATAAAAAGCAAGTATTCTCCAGAGGTATGTTCTAAAAATAAATTGCGAATACGCGACCTACCCATGTTTTCTGGAAGATAAAAATAGTTGCAATGCGTTGCTAAAGATTGATTGATTTGAGCATATTCCAGGTCGGAGTGATCATCTAAAACAACAACTTGAACGGGTTCATTTACTTCTTTTGTTTGTCGAACCAGCTCAATGATAAATGATTCAATCAACGAGTTATAAACGGGGATACAAATAGACAGTCGAACTTGTGCAGACACCTTTAGTCGTTTAAGGTTTCCTCTACCCAACCTCTACCCCAATCCTCCTGTTCTTCAGCTGACCATAACTCCGGGAAAAAGATTCGTTTTTGATAGCGTGGAGGTAAATACTTTTGCCAATTGGTCCCGCCGGTAGCAGCAATATCAGCAGGTTCTCGTGCTAAATAACGCACGGCAGACTTATAGTGAGCCAATGGCCAATTAATGTTTACATGAATATCGTGTTGGCGCAAAACTGCAATAATGGCAGGGTCCTTTTGATCATCAATCGATAGTCTCTGGTATACTTTCCATAAATTTTTATCAGAGCATTTTTCACCTAATCGAATAAATTTTTCCTTGTATTTATCTTCAAACTGCGTGAGCGTGAGCGTTTTTTTTCCTGTTTTAATTTCGGTTGCACCCTCTTTCCAATAAATGTGTTCAAAAAGAGATGCTATGTTTTTTTCAGATCGAAGCGATTCGCGTTTGTCTTTGTGAACGAGATTAATAAAATCTGTTGAATAAATTTCTATTTCGCGATATTGGGCAGATTGAAAACCACTTGCAGGCAACAAGGACATACGAAACTTTAGGAATTGTTTATGATCCATGCCATCTATCATGACTTCAAAACTAGTTATCAATGCATCAAAATAGCGGTTAATTCGTTTCACACGACTCACAAAAAACTCCTTGGAACAATCCTGTTTATCTCCCAATTGTTCAAACTCTCGCAACGACAATTTAAAATACAATTCCGTGATTTGGTGATACATAATAAAAACAACTTCATCAGGATAAGTTGTTTTTGGTTTTTGTAAACTAAGCAAAGTCTCTAGCTCAATATAATCCCAGTATTTGGTAACATCAGCATGTAATAAACCATCTAAGTATGAAACTAAATCTTGTCCAAGTGCTGCATATTTATTACTTAACTGGTTTAATCTGTCTTGAATTTCAGGTGTGATTTCCATTGATCGTTCTGTTTAGTTCGAAATTAACAAAAAAAGTTAAACCCTTTCCTTATATCTTTGTTTTTGCTTAGATTTGAATGATTACAAATAAGCACCTTCAAGCGTGATATCCTACGATCCTAAAAATTGGCTTCTCCTCATATTCGCTTGGAACAAAAGCGACACCATTCGAATGCTTTGGAAAGAAATCATTTATATTGCAATTCTTTCTAGCTTAATTGCTTTTGTAAAAATAAGTTTTTATCCCAAGGCTGAAGCGTTAAATAGTTTGATATCAGTTTATTCCTTGCTTGGTTTTGTGATTTCCTTACTCCTTGTTTTCAGGACCAATACCGCCTATGATCGTTGGTGGGAAGGTCGGAAAATCTGGGGGCAATTCCTCAATGACAGCAGAAATTTATCCGTTAAATTGGCTAGTTATAATTTGACAAATGAAGAAAAAGAATTCTTCGCACGGATGATTCCGAACTTCGCCTTGGCGAGTAAAGAACATTTGAGACAAGGGTGTGATATTTCTATTTTAAAATTAACAGAATTGGAATTACAAGAAGTAGTTAGAAAATCACACGTGCCCGTATACATTGTTCAAATGCTTTCTAGAAAAATAGAATTAATCAAAAAAGATGGTCGAATTTCACCAGAGGAATTTTTATGTGTCGATCGAATTTTAAATTCATTTATTGATGGAATCGGTGCTTGCGAAAGGATTAAATCAACACCCATTCCTTTTTCGTATAGCATGTTTATAAAAAAATTCATTTTTCTATACGTAATTTCATTGCCTTTAGCTTTCGTTAATATTTTTGGCTATTGGTCTGCTTTTATTTCAACTTTCGTCTTCTACGCACTCGTGAGTATGGAAATTTTAGCAGAAGAAATTGAGGACCCGTTTGGTCAAGATGAAAATGATTTAGCAACTGACTCTCTCTCGGAAAAAATAGCTGCAAATTGTTCAGAAATCCTGAAACATTCATTGTAATCAACCTATTTCTCAAAGACTTTGATTGAAATTGATAATAAAATCCGATAAATCCGTAAATTCGCGGTTGATATACGAAATTTCCATTTTGGACGTTTACTAATTTAACATGATTGTGGAAGCTAAAATTGACAAGAACAATATACCCAAACATATCGCTATCATTATGGATGGTAACGGCAGGTGGGCCAAGCAGCAAGGGCAAGATAGATTATTTGGCCATTCCTCTGGTGTGGAATCTGTTCGATCAACCATCAAGGCATGCAGAGAATTAGGAGTTCAATTTCTTACTCTTTATGCATTTTCTACGGAAAATTGGAATCGACCAAAAGAAGAAGTGGATGGATTAATGGATTTACTTGTACAATCCATTGCCAATGAAGTGGATGAACTCAATGAAAATGGAATTCGATTAATTACAATTGGGGACGAATCACAATTACCCAATCATTGTCAAGAAAGTTTAGGGTTGGCGCGCGAAAAAACGAAGAAAAACAGGGAATTAACATTGGTTTTAGCGCTAAATTATAGTGCTCGGTGGGAAATCATTCAGGCAGTGAAAAAAATCGCAATTGAAATTGAAGCAAAAAATATGTCCTCAGAAGATATGACTGAAAAAACGTTTGAACATTTTCTCTCTACTCACGATATTCCAGACCCTGAATTACTGATCCGCACAAGCGGCGAAAATCGAGTTAGTAATTTTCTTCTTTGGCAAATTGCTTACACCGAATTTCATTTTACAGAAGTCTACTGGCCCGCATTTAGTAAAGAACATTTTCTGAAGGCTATAATTGACTATCAAACTAGGGAAAGACGTTTTGGTTTAGTTTCAGAACAAATACAAGGTTAAAAATGAGGTGTTTAATTCTATTTTTTTTAACCCTTTTTACAGCAGGAAATTATTTTTCTCAAGTCAATAATATTGTAACAATTGAGGACACAACTACAAAATTCAACTTTTTAGATCCTAAGGAATATGAAATTGGCCCCATTCGCATTGAAGGAGCAGACAACTTTGATCATCAAGGAATTCGTTTGATCTCAGGATTAAGGCAAGGGGAAAAAATTAAAATTCCAGGAGAGCAAATCTCTAATGCCATTAAGAACTTATGGAAAGAAGAAATTTTTTCAGATATTCAAATTCATGTTGAAAAAGAACTTGCCGGTGTGGTGTATTTTGTCATTAAAGTGAGTCCAAGACCAAAACTTTCCAGGTTTCTATTTCGCGGAGTAACCAGAAGAGATGCAGATAAATTGCGAGAAGAAATAGCTCTCTTTTCTGGGAAAACCATTACTGAAAATCTAGTTTTTCAAACCAAAAGCAAAATCAGGGGATATTTTAGAGAAAAAGGATTTTATGGTGTTCAAGTAAAGATTAACCGTGAAAAAGATACGCTAATCAACGATTCCGAGCTCTTTATTATCAATGTTGCTAAAGGAAGTAAAATAGGCATAAAATCGATTGACATAGAAGGAAATGAAGCGCTGCCTACCTGGAAATTGAAAATGGCCATGAAGGACACAAAACAAAGAGGAATATTTACCATATTCAAGCGGTCGAAATTTACCGAAACATCGTACGAGAAAGACAAAGAAACCTTGTTGACTAAATTCAATAAAGTAGGACTAAGAGATGCTGTTATTGAATATGATACTGTATTAAAACTGGACGAAAAGAATTTAGTCATTAAAATAAAAATCAACGAGGGTAATAAATATTATTTTGGCGATATTGAATGGTTAGGAAATTCAAAATATAGATCCAGTTATTTGGACACCATTTTAGGAATTAAAAAAGGTGATTTATATAACAAAACGCTTTTAGAAACCCGATTGAATGGAAGCCCTGAAGGCCGTGATATTTCCTCCCTTTATATGGATCGTGGCTATTTGTTTTTCAATGTTTTTCCTGTGGAAACAAATGTAACAAACAACCAAATAAACTACCAAATTAGAATAATTGAAGGAAAAGAAGCCCGGAATGGAACGATTACAATCCGTGGAAACAATAAAACGAGTGATCACGTAGTAATTCGGGAAATTAGAACAAAACCAGGTGATTTGTTCAACAAAGCCGACATCATGCGAACACAACGAGAACTGTCTCAATTAGGCTTTTTCAATGATCAAGCATTCCAAGTAAATCCAATGCCAAACCCAACAAAAGGAACGGTAGATATTGAATATGTTGTGGAGGAAAAATCTTCCGATCAAATAGAACTTTCTGGTGGATATGGTGGTGCTAGTGCAAGTACAGGTCCTCGAATTATAGGAACATTAGGATTAACCTTCAATAATTTCTCAACTAAAAAAATATTCAAGAAAAATGCTTGGTCACCGCTTCCTGGAGGAGACGGCCAACGCTTATCTATTCGTGCTCAATCGAACGGAAGTTTCTTTCAAAGTTATACCTTCTCGTTTACTGAACCCTGGTTAGGAGGAAAAAAACCAAATTCATTGTCTTATTGGATTAACCATACCGCTATTTCAAATGGAAGATTCCTACGCAGCAATCCAGCATATTCAGGAGTTGGCATTTCAGGGACGGGCATTGGGCTTCAACGCCGATTAAAATGGCCTGATGATTATTTCACTAATTACTACGAATTGAGTTACCAATATTATGACGTAATGAATTATTCTGTATTTCCGAATCTTCCTAAAGGATATGCAAATGATATTGCTTTAAAATATGTCATTCAACGAAGTTCAGTGAGTGCTCCAATTTATCCGCAAAGTGGATCTAATTTTAGTTTAACGATGAAAGGAACGTTGCCCTATTCATTATTTGAAGACCCAGACTATTCAAATTCAACCTCTCAAGAAAGATATAAATACTTAGAATACTTCAAAGTGAAATTCACTGGAGAGTGGTATTTGCCATTGTCACCCAATAAAAAATTAATTTTAATGCCTCGATTTGGGTTTGGATTTATGGGCGCATATAACAATGCAAAAGGCGTAACACCCTTCGACCGATTTACGATGGGAGGTAGTGGTTTAACGGGAATTGGACAAATTGGTGGTCGAGAAGTAATTGCTTTGAGAGGATACGAAGACCAAACAATTTCTAGTTATGGTGGAGATCCAATTATTGCAAAGTATACCTTAGAATTGCGTTATCCAATATCTCTCAATCCATCTGCTACATTTTATGCAATGGCATTTGCCGAAGGGGGAAATACTTTCCCAAGCTTCAAGAAATTCAATCCTTTCAATGTTAAAAAGACTGCCGGAGTGGGTATTCGCGTGTTCCTGCCAATGTTTGGAATGCTTGGTTTGGATTACGGTTTAGGGTTTGATAAGCTTGATTTTTGGTCGGATGGATTTGGAAAAGCGTCAGACACATCGATTAGCGCTAAAGGATATTATCCCAAATTAACCTTTACCATAGGTATGAATTTAGGCGAATTATAAAATGAATACTATGAAAAATAAACCGTTTTTAGGAGCCCTCCTTTTTGCAGTTGCATTTGTTTTTGGCACATCCTTTGCCATAGGGCAAAAATATGCTTATGTTGATTCGGATTATATTTTGAAAAAAATGCCGGATTACCAAGATTCAAAAGAGAAATTGGATAAGCTTGCTGATCGTTGGTCAAAAGAAATTGAAGAGCTTTACGCCGTCCTTAAAGGAAAAAAAGATAACTTTGCAAAAGAGGAGGTCCTGCTACCTGAAGAGGAAAAAACCAAAAGAGGTGCAGAAATTAAAAAGTTGGAACAGGATGCTATTCAAATGCAAACAAACCGATTTGGAGTGAGTGGTGATTATTTTCAAAAAAGACAAGAACTCATCAAACCCATTCAGGATAAGGTTTTTGATGCAATGCAAAAAGTGGCGCAGAAAAAAGGATATTCTTTTGTCTTTGATAAAGCCAACCAAAGTAATTTGGTGTATGCTGAAACGAAATTTGACCTCAGCAATGATGTATTAAAAGAAATGGGTATAACAGTTAAATAAATAAAACAGAAAATGAAAAAAACACTTTCCTTAGTAGCTCTACTTTTTGTAACCAATCTTGCTATTTCACAATCTAAAGTAGCTCACGTCAACTCTCAATCCTTACTTGACACAATGCCTACACGTGATTTGGCCTTGAAAGAAATTAAAGAAATAGAAGATGAATTCAAATTAGAATTGAATGGAATGTATGAAGAATACGAAAAAACAAGAGCCAAATTGGAAGCGGAAAGGGCTACCTTATCTCCTACAATTATTAAATCTAGAGAGGCTAATTTGATGAATCTTGGACAACGCATTCAAGAAAGAGAACAAACTATTCAAAGTGAATTACAAGTGAGAGCTCAAGAGTTAAACCAACCCATTTTTGACCGCGTGAAACAAGCAGTTGATATTGTTGCAGACAGAAAGAAATTAAACTACGTAATCGATGCCTCGAATATGTTGTACTCTAAAGGTGGAATGGATATCACTGGAGAAGTGATTATCGAATTATTGAAACTAGACGCCGCTGCAATCAATAAAAAATAAATCCGATGAAATCATTATTCATTTTCTCTTTACTTTTCATCGCTGTTTCGTGCAACGCTCAAAAGGAAAATGCCACTAAAAATTCTGAAAAAGAACTTGTTTGGTATACCGATATAAATCAAGCCATTGCTGTTTCTCAAAAAGAAAAGAAACCAATGATGTTGTTTTTTACAGGAAGTGATTGGTGTGGATGGTGTATTCGTTTACAAAATGAGGTCTTTAAAAAAGACGAATTCACCAAATGGGCAAAAGAAAACGTGGTATTGGTAGAGATCGATTTCCCGAAAAAGAATACACAAACTGATGCCATTAAACAACAAAACAATCAATTGCAACAAACATTTGCGGTTAATGGCTACCCAACCGTTTTTTTCGTTACTGCTGATAAAGGAGAAGGCGAAAAAGTAAACTTAACCTCTTT
>CAMAQX010000120.1 GCA_945860455.1 Lishizhenia tianjinensis | reverse complement strand
GCTATTTGTAATGGTAACCGAATACGTCCCGGGAGCTAAATTGGAAATAGAAGCAGTACTAGCCCCATTGGACCAAGAGTACGTATACGTTCCAGCAAGGCTCATTGTCAATGCAATACTCCCATTGTTTAATCCAAAACAACTTACATTTGTAACAACAGCATTAGCAACAACGGGTTTAGGATTTACAACAACATTAATTGAAGTATCAATGGAGCAAGCCAACCCATTATAAGTAATCGATAATAAATATGTTCCACTCGCTAAAGTCGTAGCATTTGGAATAGAAGGATTTTGAACGTTGGAAGTGAAGCCATTTGGCCCCGTCCAATTGTAAACGCCGGAAAGCGACAAGGAAGAGGTTAAGTTTAACGTTGCGCCCATACAAATTGGGCCATTCGAACCAATATTAGGAGGAGGACAGGAGGTGATATTTATTAATAGTTCATTGCTTGCTACCAACGGACATCCATTTGCATCTAGTAGGTCGGAAACACCATCGTTATCATAGGTATTACCAGAGATATTTCCCTCGCCAAAAATATAAGCGACATTGTCTAAAGTATTGTCACATAGAAAAACCAAACAATCATTGTTTACGGTAACCTTGAATTTTATTACAGTACTATCTGCACCGGTAAAACTATTCGTTACTTGTCCTCCGGTTGTGGCATTTGCTCCTGTTCCAATGCGCACTTTAACAACTTTAGACGCTGCAATATATTCCCCTTGGTCATCTCCAGAAACATCCGTTTTTACCCCACTATTTGGCCCAAAGGTAACCTGGGTGGAGTTGGGTAAATAAGTTACCCTTGGATCAAGTGTATCCGTCATGAAACTTCCAATAGAAATGTCAGACCCAATATTCTTACCAACCATCGTATATTCCAAAATATCACCCGGACTAACCAATCCACCATTTAGGTCTTTAATTCTAACAGAGGCTCGTAAATCAGGTTCATACACGTCAATTGCCGAGGTGATTACACGTGTTAAAATGTTTTCTGAAGAGGTGGTAACTCGGACAGTTGCATTGGTAGCACCATTGTTAATATATTGGTATGAGTTATTAATTGGGGAAAAAATACCAGCGTCATACCCCAAGGAGTTTGAATAATTTGGGTTTCTGTAGGGAGTAATTACACCATTTTCAGCAATCATACTATTGAAGAAGTTATTGGTTCCGTGCAATGCATCAGAAACATTGACAAAAGAACCCGCTCCGTTAAATTGAAATTGATCTCCTTGAGAGTCTCTATCTCCATCCATCGCAATAACGCCAAGTTCAAAAGAAACAGGCCCTGAAAGAGGAGTAACAAAGCCAGAAATAGGAATATCCAATGAATTTCCAGCACTAATATTAGCAAATCCATCATAAACAGTTAAGTTTCTCATGGATTTAAATACATTTTTATAAACTATAACAATAGACCATCCACCCCATAAATTAGAGGAGCCTGTTTGTGTAACTAAATCAGCAATAGTATAGCGGCCCTTAATACCATTTGCACTAACAATTGAAGTAATGTTTTTGAAACAAAAATAACTAGGGTGCGACCATGAGGCCCCGCCAATAGTTGGGACATCTAATAAATTATCAGCAGTAAGAGGTTGGTATGTCCCAGAATTAACTTTTAATTTTATACTATTTCGGGTACTGTAATTCGCCGTGGTAGATGTAATTCGCCCGCTCCAATATAGACCCGCAAACAGTATTTCACTACAATTCGTAAGGTTTAAACTATCGCTTGACGACATGAAAGTAGATGAATTACCATCTATATCCACATAAGATTGCGTGTAGGCACCATTTGAATTTCCGCCGGTAATTACTGTTTGCCCTTGAGCAGAAGAACATCCAGATGCGGACCCACAAGACACCGAAACATTGGAAATAACGGTAATTCCTCCTTTTTGATTTGCTTGAAATCTAGGCGAAAAGGATTGAACAATTTGGGAGTGAAGTGATTGAGTTAAAAAAAAAACTAGTAAAACAATTAACTGGTTTTTATTTAAAGACGATTTTTTTATACCTAGCATTATTTACCTAACCTTTTGAAATTTTAACGAGACCAATCCTTTTTTAGTTGCCTAAAATTATTTAATATTCCGTTAAGAATGAAATTATTTAAAAATCAAATTAAAAATTCAATCATGAATAGCTCTAATAATTTGCAAGTAAATAGCTTTTTCAGGTCAATTCTTGTAGTTTTTAGCTCTATTTTCACAAATTCCTTCACCAAACCAAATTTCAATAAAAAACCCAGTAAATACTTGATTTACTGGGTTTTTGTTGTGGGAGTTGAGGGATTCGAACCCCCGACCCTCTGCTTGTAAGGCAGATGCTCTAAACCAACTGAGCTAAACTCCCTAAATTAGGATTGCAAAGATAGATAAAAAAAAGAAACCACCAAGCGTGTGCAGTAAATATTTGCCCAATAAATCATGCTTTAGCTATTTCAGCAAAATCATTTGATTGAATTTCTTGCTTTTTAGGATAAATCGTGGTGCTTTTACTATGAATTTATTTATTTTTGTTTTAATGATTTCACAACGCGCTAAAACGATTATTGGTAGAAGAGAATGGGCATCGCTTCCTGCCCTTGGGTTGAAGAGGGTTGAAGTGAAAATTGATACGGGGGCATATACTTCAAGTATGCATGTTTCAAGTATTCAAGAGGTTAATGGGATTTTGCATGTTGTTTTTTTAGATGCTTCACACCCAGAATTTAAACAAATTACTTTTACATTTTCAGATTTTAGAAAGAAAAATGTGAAAAGCTCCAATGGCCATATTCAGGAACGTTATTTTATCCGAACAAAGATAATTATCGCAGAAAGAATATTGAATACTGAATTTTCCCTCATGGAGCGTAAAGCAATGCGCTATAACGTTTTAATAGGTAGAAAAACATTAAAAAAACGATTTATCGTTGACCCAAGTTTGAAACACACATAATAAATTTATTCAGTACATGAAAATTGTCATTCTTTCTCGTAATCAGAATTTATATTCCACAAGACGGTTGTATGAATCAGCGATTGATCATGGTCATGAGGCGCACATAATTGACCATTTGAAATGCAACATTGAAATAGAACAAAAGGGGCCAGCGCTATATTATGGAGAAGAATACTTAACTGGTTTTGACGCAGTTATTCCACGTATTGGCGCTTCAGTCACTTTTTTTGGTACTGCGGTAGTTCGTCAATTTGAAATGATGAATGTCTTCACGGCTGTAAACTCACGGGGAATTATTCATTCTCGGGATAAATTACGCTGTTTACAAGTCCTTTCTAAGGAAGGAATTGGGTTGCCGAAAACAGTTTTCACTAATTATTCCAAAAACGTTAAACATGTTGTTGAATCTGCTGGAGGAGCACCTGTTGTTTTAAAGCTATTAGAGGGCACACAAGGGTTAGGGGTAGTATTGGCCGACAACATGAATGCGGCGCAATCTGTTTTGGAAGCGTTTAACGGACTCAAGGCTCGCGTTATTGTTCAAGAATTTATTCGAGAGGCTAAAGGAGCTGATATTCGGGCATTTGTGGTAGATGGTGAAGTAGTGGGAGCAATGAAGCGACAAGGAAAACCGGGCGAGTTTCGATCAAATTTACATCGTGGTGGGAGCTCTGAAGTAATTGAATTAACTGTTGAGGAAAAATATACTGCCATCCTCGCAGCTAAAGCGGTTGGATTGGGTATTGCTGGTGTTGATATGTTACAATCGGAAAGAGGCCCATTGGTACTTGAAGTCAACTCTTCTCCTGGTCTAGCGGGGATTGAAAAAACAACACAAGAGGATATTGCTGGAAAAATAATTAAATACATAGAACGGAATGTCAACCGCTAAACCAGCACATAAGAAAATGGTTATTTTGGGAAAAGAAATTTTACCCGGTAAAGGGGCTCAACTAAATTTGAATGTTGTGCACTTGCATACAAGAACCCCTATTTTGGTTCCGGTAATTGTAGAACGGGCCAAAGAAGACGGACCGACTGTACTTTTAATGGCTGGATTGCACGGAGATGAAATTAATGGAGTAGAAATTATACGTCGATTTTTACGCAAAAAACTACACAAGCCAACGCGAGGAACGATTATTTGTTTACCCGTATTTAATATTTTTGGTTTTTTGAATATAAAACGTGAATTGCCAGACGGAAGAGATTTAAACCGAAGCTTTCCGGGAAGTGCAAAAGGTTCATTAGCAAGTCAATTTGCCTATCATTTCATGAAGGAAATCGCTCCGCATTGTGATTATATTATTGATTTTCATACAGGCGCTTCCCAACGGAACAATTTCCCGCAAATAAGATGCGTAATGTCTGATCCGGAAAGTATGGAATTGGCCAGAGTATTTAACCCGCCATTTATTTTAAACTCGTCTTTGATTTCTAAGACCATTCGGGAATCAATGATAAAAATGAAAAAAAACATTCTTTTATTTGAAGGTGGTATGGCAAATAGCATAGAAGAAATGGTGGTGGAAGAAGGGCTAAATGGCACGAAAAGAATAATTTCTCACCTAGGTATGCGGAACTACAAAATTGACATCGCCAAGGATCGTAAACCTGTTGTGTTAAATGAATCTAGGTGGTTAAGAGCGCCTAATTCTGGCATGTTTCAAGCCCTGGTGAAAAATGGCTCACAAGTAGATAAAGGAACGGTGCTTGCAGTTGTAACGGATCCTTATGGTAATTTTGAAAAAAAAATCAAATCCCCTAGTTCGGGTTACGTAATTTGTGCCAATGAATCACCCGTCGTTTTTAAAGGCGATGCCATTATTAATCTTGGAAAGGTGAACTAAAGCTCCAAATTATCGATAAGTCTTACGGCACCACAATGAGCCGCTATGCAACATGTTGTTTCCGTTGACCATTGTGTCACTAACGGTTTAAGTGTTACCGAATCTACCACTGCAAGGTACTCTAGTTTTAAATTACTCTGGTTGAAAAACCAAATGCACTTTCTTGCCGCTTCAGTTGGGGACAATCCATTTTCTTTCAATTCTTTCATTAAATATAGCGAATCAATAATTATAAGGGCATCATTTTTCTCTTCATCGCCTAAGCGTACGTTTCTGCTGCTCATTGCCAGGCCGTTTGATTCTCTAATTGTTTCACATGCAACAAGTTCAATTGGAAAATGAAAATATGAATTCATAAAGCGGATAATAGCCAATTGCTGAAAGTCCTTTTTCCCAAAATACGCTTTGTTGGGAAGAACGAGGTTAAACAAATTATGAACAACATGAACAACTCCTTGAAAATGACCTGGTCTAAATTCACCCTCCATCGTGGCATCAAGTCCTTGAAGATAAATGGGTTTATACGGATCGTTTTCAGGGTAAACATCAATAATTGAAGGAGTAAAAACGAAGCAAGAACCTATTTTTGAGAGCAATAATAAGTCATTTTCCAAGGTCCGTGGATACAAACTTAAATCCGCTGGATTATTGAATTGGGTGGGGTTTACAAAGATGCTTACCACCACAAAATCATTTTCTTGTATGGCTTTTTCAACTAATTTTAAATGACCTTCGTGAAGCGCACCCATGGTTGGGACAAACCCTACCGTACAAGATGGATTTGTTTTCCATATCGCTATTTGTTGCTTCAAGTCTGAAGAAGATGAAATTACATTTATTTTCTTGGTGTTTTCCATAAAGTTGACAAAACTAGGCCTTTTTTTGAAAATCAGTAATTTTTACGTAATTTTGCATTTTAAATTAGCATTTTACATTGCATGGAAAAAAAGAAAATTCTTTTTATTTCCCAGGAAATATTCCCTTTCTTACCGAAAAGTGAAATCTCTTCAACAGCCAGAAGGTTGCCTCAGGTGATTCAAGAAATAGGGAAAGAAATTAGAGTCTTTATGCCCAGATATGGTTGTATCAACGAAAGAAGACACCAACTCCATGAAGTAATTCGACTATCTGGACAAAACTTAACAATTGACGATCACGATCACCCATTAATTATCAAAGTTGCTTCTGTTTCTGCCGCAAGAATGCAAGTGTATTTTATTGATAATGATGAGTACTTTAAACGAAAAGACACATTGAAAGATGAAGCGGGTAATTTTTATTCCGATAACGATGAGCGTTCCATTTTCTTTTGCAGAGGTGTTTTAGAGACCGTTAAAAAATTGGGCTGGCAACCGGATATCATTCATTGCAACGGTTGGTTAACCTCAATGATGGCGTTGTATATTAAGTTTGTTTATAATAAAGACCCTCACTTTGCCAACACAAAAGTGGTCTATAGTATTTATGAAGATACGTTTGATGCACCTTGGGATGCTCGATTACCCGAGAAATTAATATTTGACGGAATTTCTAAAGATATTGCAGAAAAATTTTCAGATACAAGCTGTACGGGTTTAACACGATCAATGGCACAATATGTTGATGGAATCAACGTTGGATCAGAGAATATTTCTCCTGAAATGAAAAGTATTTTTGATGAGGCATCTTGTTTGAAGTTAGATTATGTTCCCGAAGAAAATCAGGCGAAGGAATTGTCTGCCTTTTTTGATAAAATAATTGATGAATCTGTTTAGCATAAAAAAAATGATACATAAAATTGTTTCTAATAAAAACGAGTTAGTCAAATTATTGGCGCTGTTTTTTGTTACGGCAATTTTACTCGTATCGTGCAAAAAAAAAGATACTACTGTTGGCAAAGATACAATTGATTCAAACGAATTATTAGGAGGAATAACTACTGACACGTTTAATTTGGAAACGTATACACTAGAAGAAGATTCAATAATAACAGATAATGGGCCAAATGGTCTTTTGGGGAGTTACAACGATCCGAAATTTGGGGAATTCAATGCTTCTGTCTACACTCAATTTAGGCTAGCAAACATTAACCCGAACTTTGGATCTATATCAAATATTGTTATGGATTCTGTGGTGCTAGCATTGGAATATGCAGGTTATTATGGTGATTTGAGTCCGCAAACATTTGAGGTATATGAATTGAACGAGGATTTGTATATTGATTCAACCTATTATTCATTTTCAACTAAGACAACCAAAGCCACTAATTTGGTGCCCGCAGGAAAAGGCACGATAACGCCAGCACCAAATGAGGGTACAATTGTAGCAGGAGACACTGTTGAATCCCAATTACGAATCCATTTAGACACAAATTTCGCAAAAGTATTAATTGCTGAAGCGGCCAGCGGAAGTACAACTTTTGCGAGCAACGAAAATTTCTTAACGTATTTCAAAGGCTTACACATTAAAACAATTAATGGGTCTCAGCCCGCTGGCACCGGAGCGGCGTTGTATGTTAAGTTAAACGATCCAGCCTCTAAATTGACCATGTAT
>CAMAQX010000119.1 GCA_945860455.1 Lishizhenia tianjinensis | reverse complement strand
ACAACTTGTATTGTGTAAAACAGGTTTTCATCTGAATTTAATTTCCTGTCTAACCCTTTAATTTGTGAGATTTCTGATGAAGTTAACAACATAAAGATGCCTTGACCCTTTTTAGCATTTGTTAACGCTTTCTTTAAGGATTTTGGAGTTATCTCATCCTCAAATCGATTAGAGATTAACATGTTTTTTGAATGCGTATTGATTATTCCCGATTCCTTAGTTGAATTTGCCAACAGATGAAACTTTATTGTTTTTCCAGGTCCAAAACTGAAATCCGTTTTTTCATTTTTCTTCAAGCTCCAACGCCAAATTTTCGCGCCATTTTCAACAATTGCAGGCTTAATTTTTTTAACGACATGAATTTGCAACAAATTGTCTGAATTGGCAGGTAAAACATCACCCAACGCGCGATCTGACCTACCTAATTCGGCAGGAATTACAACAGACGCAACATCACCCACATGCATTTTTAAAATTGCTTCATCCCAGCCTTTAGTTTGCATATTATACCCTACCATAAATGGTAAATCTGATTTGGTTATTTTCGAACTCCCATCTACCAGCTTCCCGTTAGGCAGCGTCACCACATAATTAATAAGAATTACGTCACCTCTTTCAATCGGCGCTCCTTTTCCTTTAAACGCCCATTTTATTTTTAATCCATTTGGTTCAACTAATGAATCAATGTATTTAACATTTTTAGAAAGGGAATTAACTTTCTTATTTGTTGGGTTGGGTTGAGTTTTTTTTTTAGTCACAGCTTCACCACAAGAGGTAAAAATCCCAAATAAGAGTATTATGAAAATTGGATTATTCATTGATTTTATTATTTTTAGTTACTTTAATTAACTCAACATCTACTTTGATAGGCGACATAGGTGGGATTTTTTCAAAATCACCCAACAGACCATGTGCCAAATTACTAGGTAAAATAAATATTGCTTTTTCCCCTTCCTTCATGAATTTAATCCCTTCTTGAATTCCAGATTCTATTGAACTTTTATCTACCAAAAACAAATCAACATCCGATGAATCTGTTTGATAACAAATCGAACCGTTTAACAACGAAATTTTGAGCGACACCTCCACTGAATCACCAGACTGCACTTTTATTCCATTAGATTTTTTTACTATTTGGTACCTCAATCCTGTTCCTGTAGTTTGCGCTTGAATTTCGCCATGATGACTAAGGAATAAATTGATTTGCAATTCTTCCTCCTTTAATCTATCCTTATTGAAACCAACTGAAGTGCTATCATTCCATGTATTTCCAGTGGCTACTTGTTCCCCTATACTTTCGTTGCATGAAACAAAAATTAAAGAGAAAAAAAATAAAGAGAAAAAATAATTTACACTCATAGAGAATTATAAAAACCAGATAAAATAATAGCCTTGAAACGTTCTTTTGTCAAAAAGATACTCTCTGCACTAAAACCTCCAGCAGCATGTTTATGTCCGCCACCATTAAAATTTACTGAAGCCAATTCGTTTACAAAATAGGACCCTTTGGAACGGAAAGAAATTTTCACTCCTTCGTCCGTTTCGATAAACAAGGCCGCTACCATGATGTTTTCAATAGACAGAATCGTATTCACAAGTCCTTCCGTGTCGCCTTTTTGATAATTAAATTGGTTAAGCTCTTTGACCTCAAGGTAAATTAAACCTATTGGTAAATCCTGAAGTATCTCAAGCTTTTCAACAATTGCATACGACTTTAATTTTATGCGATCTAGTGTGTTTGTATCAAAAATAGACTCATGAATAACAGCGTGAGGCAGTCCTGTTTCTAGCAATTTTGCAGCAATCTCGTGTGTTCTGGAAGATACTGAAGGAAATCGAAATGATCCTGTATCTGTCATTATTCCTAAATAAATATACCGAGCAATTTCTTGATCTAACAAATCTAATTGCCCACTTTGTTCAATTAATTCAAAAATTAATTCAGATGTTGATGCAATTGCAGTTTCAGAAATTGATACTTCGGCAGAAATTGTTGGATTTTGGTGATGGTCAATAAGGATTTTTTTTGATCCAGAATTCTGTACAAATCCACCAAACTCTTCCCCCAATCTGTCAAACGAATTATAATCTAAGCAGAACAGTAGATCTGATTCTTGAACAAATTTGATTACCTCTTCCCTATTGTCTTTAAATAAATGTATCGAGTTAATGTCTTTCAACCAATGAAATGATACCGATGCCTGATCTGGGTGACAAACAAGTACGTTGGCATTGAATTTTTGAATAAATTTCAATAATGCAAGTGAACTGCCTAAAGAGTCTCCATCGGGAGATTTATGGGATGTAATAACTATGTTTTTAGCTGTCTTAATCAACCCTAAAACTGTTTTAAAATCTTCTTTTCGACCTAACATATTATGTTCATTCAATAATTTGTACAAAGTTAGTATTTAATCAATAATAAAATCAAGGCATATAAGTTGGGTGTTATCTAAATATTAATTATTTTTGTGAAAGAGCGCAACCCAATTTGATAGTTGGACGTCCTCTATTTAACTAAACTTAATTATGAAAACATATTATTCATTTATAGTTCTATTTTTCTTGGTTTTAGCAATTAATTTCTCCAAAGCTCAACCCGTTAATTTATGTCTAGGAGCGGATGCCACAATCTGTGCTGGACAAACCGTTACAATAACAAACTGTAATTCTGGTAACAATGCAAATAATGCTGCTGGTATTTATTTAAATGCCCCATCAAGTGTAAATTTAACGGACGATGTATGGTCAGGGGTCGTTAATGTTGGATTTACATTTAACTTTTATGGCCAAAACTATACCCAATGTGTTATTGGTTCAAATGGTCTAATTTCTTTTAATACAAATCAAGCCAATCAATATTGTCCATGGTCATTAACAGGGGGCCCACTTCCGAACGCTGTTTTAACTGGCGCAAGAAATTCAATTATGCTGACTTATCAGGATATTAACCCCAGTTTAGGTGGGCAAATTCAATACCAAACAGTAGGTACTGCTCCGAATAGAAAGTTTGTGGTGCTATACAAAGACATTTACATGTTCAGTTGTACTTCACAATGTAATTACATGGCAATTGTTTTACATGAAACCACTAATATCTTTGAGTTACATATTGGAAATAAACCACTTTGTAATTCATGGAACAGCGGTTTAGCAATCCAAGGATCAGAAAACAATCCGATGTCGGTTGCACATACAGTTGCAGGTAGAAATAACGCAGTATGGTCTGCAAATCAAGATGGCAGAAGATTTACGCCAACAAGCGCTTCAAACACTAATAGTTACACTATTAACCAGATTCCTTATGTAATGGTAAATAGTCCTGGTAGTAATTTTGTTTGGCAAGCAGTAAATGCAACTGGAACGGTATTGGCAACATTTCCATATAATAATGGGGTACTTAATTTACCCTCCACAAATCCGAACTATGCTATACCTGCAGGAACGTCCGGATACTTCTTATCTGGTGCAGCATGTGGAACAAGTATTGGGTCTATTACAAGCGACACTACTTGGTTAACTATTGCAAACCCTATTTTAACCGGAACGTCAACACCAGATATTTGTTCGCAATCACTTGGGTCTGTGACTGCCATACCAGGAGCAACATCTCCTCCACCGTATACCTTTAGTTGGCCTCTTTTAGGAGCTTCGGGCCAAACAGTTAATAATGTTGCGGCAGGAACGTATACAGTCTTTATGACTGACGGCAATGGATGTACCGCCAATGGTTCTGTAGTTGTTGGTGACACACCCGCTAGTTTCACAGGGACAACCACTCAGGTTAGTTGTCTAGCTGGTACAGATGGAACGGCAGCGGCTACAATGACTCCTTCACTAGGAACTGTCACATATTTATGGAGTGATGGACAAACAACTCAAACAGCAATAGGATTATCTGCTGGCAATTATACTTGTACGGTGACATCAAGTATTGGATGTTCGGGTACGGTAAACGTTACGGTAACAGAAATTCCACCAATGATTCTAAGCATAACTAATCAGGTAGACGTTACTTGTAATTCAGGTTCAGATGGTATTGCCCTAATCAATGTGGTTCAAGGAACAGCTCCATACGCTTATAACTGGAACAACTCGGCTTCAACGAGTAATACTGCAACAGATTTAAATGCAAACATTCATACTGTGACTGTAACAGATGCCAACAACTGTATTCAAACCATACAAGTAACAATTGGAGAACCCGTTCCTCTTTCGATTAATTTTATCACTCCCGACTCCATGATTTGCCCTGGTACTAATATTAATTTAATAGCAATAGGTTCTGGCGGTTCTTCTCCGTATACTTACACTTGGACTGAAAACGGAACAACTTTAAATACTGGAAGCAATTTTTCTGTTGAACCAAACGCGTCTAACACCCAATATTGCGTTACTCTTTCAGAACAATGCGGATCCCCTTCAACTCAAGAATGTGTTGTAATAACTTTTCCAACTCCAATTATACCAAGTGTTGTTCCAGACAAACCGAAAGATTGTATACCTGGAGAATTTACATTCACAAACACATCTTCTAATCCGGGAGCTGTTTCTTTTACCCAATATGCTTTTTCAAGTGGAGATGTATATAATCTAATCGGAACTGAAAATCTAACCGCCACTTTTCCAAATGTTGGAATTTATGACGTTCAAATGACAGTTACATCAAATTATGGATGTGTTTATTCAACAACTTTGAATGATATTATTGAGGTTACTTCTATTCCGACTGCAGATTTCACTGTTTCAAAAAATCCAGCGACATGGTTTGAAACAGCGATTCAAACATCAGATATATCCTCGGGTAACATTACAGTTTGGAACTGGGTAAGTCCTGGGGCTGTATCGATTGCTTCGGGTGGCTCTAGCGCAACAATTACTTATCCGGAAGGTCAAGTTGGTACGTACCCAATAACCCTAACGGTAACAACCGGAGAAGGATGTTCAGATTCAATAACTTTGGAAATTGAAATCGTTCCAGATATTATTATGTACGTTCCAAATTCATTTACTCCTGATGATGACGAACATAATCAAAATTGGTCCATTCAAATTGATGGAATTGACTTTGAGAATTTTGAACTTGTCCTATACAATCGATGGGGCGAAATGATTTGGGAATCTCATGATGCTAAAGGAGTTTGGGATGGAACTTATAGTGGAAGAACAGTTTCAAATGGTACTTATATTTGGAAATTATCTTTCAAAGAAAAGGATAATGATGGACGTAAGTTTTATACAGGGTTTGTTAATGTAATTAGATAATTCATGAGGAAGATTTTATTGGGATTTATTTTGTTTGCTTTATTAATATCTTGTGATATTATAAACAATACGATTCAAACTATTGATGTTTCTAACAAAGGAAATGCACCTGCCTTAACCAATGATGAAGTAATTTCAGGCTTAAAAGAAGCCTTACAAGTAGGGATTAAAAATTCAGTAGAATTAACATCCATAACAGATGGATTTTTAAAAAACGAAACAATACGTCTACCTTTTCCTCAAGATGCAATTAAAGTTAGAGAAAAAGCAATTGAATTTGGTCTTTCTGGTCAAGTTGAGAAATTTGAGACTACCTTAAACAGAGCAGCTGAAGAAGCGACAAAGGAAGCATTACCTATTTTTAAAGAGGCAATTCTAACTATGTCAGTTCAAGATGGTTTTACAATTTTGAAAGGTGGTGATGGTGCCGCAACTAAGTTTTTAAAGGATCAAACAACAGCGAAATTAGTCACAGCTTTTAGTCCTAAAGTAAAAGAAGCTACATCCAAAGTAAAACTTACGGAATCTTGGACACCTATAATTAATCGTTACAATCAAGCAATGACATTAACTGGTGGACAAAAATTAAATCCTGATTTAGATGCCTATATAACTGAAAAAGCAATCACAGGATTATTTTTCATGGTTGAGAAGGAAGAAAATAAAATAAGAAAAGATCCTGCCGCACGCGTAACAGATATCTTAATGAAAGTTTTTGGTAGTATTACTAATAAATAGGACTTGGATTATTCTCTTTCAGAATTAGTTTTAAATGATAAAGGGCAAGTTTATCACTTGGGATTACATCCTGAAAATCTTGCACACAAAATTATTTTAGTTGGAGATCAAGATCGTGTAGGATTGATTAGTCAATTTTTTGATTCAATTGAACATAAATCATCCCATCGTGAATTCGTCTGTCATACAGGCACATATAAAAACAAAAAGATTTCTGCATTATCGACAGGAATTGGTACCGATAATATCGATATTGTTATCAACGAATTAGATGCACTTGTAAATATAGATTTAGTTAAAAGATCTGATCAACAAGAACTAACATCTTTAGAAATTATCCGAATTGGTACATGTGGGATTTTACAAAAGAACATTCCAGTTCACTCGTGGATAGTTTCTTCATTTGCATTAGGTCTTGATAATGTAGCTCATTTTTATTCTATACAATTTTCTAAAGAAGAAATAGAAATGGCAAATAAACTGACATCATTCATTGCATTACCAAGTAACATAAAACCTTATTTAATAGAGTCAAATAAAAGTATTACCAATAGACTAATTTCTGACAAAACGTTTAATGGAATTACAATAACAAGCTCAGGGTTTTATGGGCCACAAGGTAGAAAACTAAGATTGAAAACGCACACTGAAGAATTGCAGATAAAACTAGGTCAGTATAAATCAAATCTCCCGGTATTAAATTTCGAAATGGAAAGTTCTGCATTATTTGCATTGGGCAGAGAACTTGGGCATCAGTGTTCAACCATTTGCCTTGGAGTTGCAAATAGACCAAACATGGAATTCTCCAAGGGGTATCAAAAAGAAATGGAAAGTCTTATTTTATACACTCTTGATAGAATTTAATTAAAAATTTTAACTCAATTATTCCAATCTAAAATTCCTCTCACTATTTTCTGGGATAAGTAAAATACTAGATTTTAAACAAAAAAGGCTGTCATCTCTGACAGCCTTTAACTAAAACAAATTAAATTTTTAAATTTCTTCTTTCAATTTTTGTAATTCCTCGTTCGATCCAACAATTTGATTTTGGAAATTTCGGACACCTGTTCCAGCAGGAATTAAATGACCCACAATTACGTTTTCTTTTAATCCTAATAACCAATCTTCTTTTCCGGAAATTGCTGCTTCATTAAGAACTTTAGTTGTTTCTTGGAAAGATGCTGCAGAGATAAACGATTGCGTTTGAAGCGAAGCCCTTGTAATACCTTGAAGCAATGGACGAGAAGTAGCAGGAGTTGCTTCCCTAGCTTCAACCATTTTCTTATCGGCACGTTTTAATTGAGAATTTTCATCTCTTAACTTACGCGAAGAAACAATTTGTCCAGCTTTCAAATTTTCAGAATCACCAGAGTCATCAACCACCATCAGCCCAAACAAATCATCATTAGCGGTCATAATATCAGCTTTATGAATTGACTGTCCC
>CAMAQX010000118.1 GCA_945860455.1 Lishizhenia tianjinensis | reverse complement strand
AACACATCCAGATAGCTATGCATTGGAGATGTTGAACGATGTATTATCAGGTGGAAGTTCTTCAAGAATTAATAAAACAATCGTCGAAAAAAAACAAATGGCAAATTTTGCTTTTTCATTTAATTTCGGATTAGAGGATGCCGGGATGGGAATTTTTGCCGCTATCGCATCCAATGGAATTAGTTTGGATGATTTACAGAAAGAATTTGATCAACAAATTGATCTAGTTAAAAATGAATTGATTTCTCAAGAGGAATTTGAAAAGGTTCGAAATAAATTTGAAAATGACTTAATTTCTTCAAATGCAACGATTTCAGGAATATCTGAAAATTTAGCTGATAATCATGTCTATTTCAAAAATGCAAATCGGGTAAATTCACAATTAAGTGATTACATGAAAGTTACACGTGAAGACATCCAACGTGTTGCAAAAAAATATTTTACACAAGATGCAAGAATCATCTTACATTATGTCCCAAAAGCAAAATAAGGAAATATGAAAAAACTAATTTTAACCACCATACTTTCGTTGCCGATTTTTTTAACGGCACAAATTGACCGTTCTATTCAGCCAATTGCCGGTAAAGCGCCAGTAATTAATATCAAGGATTCAGAAACCTTTACCCTTGATAATGGTATTACAGTCATTCTATCTGAAAATCATAAACTTCCGAGAGTTTCATTTGATTTATTCATGGGTTCTGATCCTAGATTAGAAAATAACAAAGCTGGTTTGGCTGATATGGCTGGATCACTCATTTTATCTGGCACATCAAACAAATCAAAAGATCAATTGGATAAAGAAATCGATTATATTGGCGCCAGTCTTTCTGCTGATAAATCATCCATTACTCTATCCTGTTTAACCAAGCACATGAATACCGGTTTGGGTTTAATGTCAGATGTATTATTAAATGCAAATTTTCCTGAAAGTGAAGTGGAACGCATCCGAAATCAAAGTAAAGATGGGCTAATTTCAATGAAATCAGATGCTTCTAGCATGTCGAATAATGCGACAGTAAAAGTAAACTTCCCAAATCATCCTTTTGGGGAAGTTATGACTGAAGAATCATTGACATCGATTTCAAGAGATGATATCGTCAATTATTATAAAACAAATTTTACTCCAAAAGGTAGCTACTTAGTTATTGTTGGTGATATCACGAAACAAGAGGCCATTGCAATAACTAATCAGTATTTTTCGTCATGGTCTGGAAACCAGGCTTACAAAAATGATTTAGGCTTTGGTAAAATGGCTAAAGGAAATCAAGTTTATTTTGTAAAAAAACCAGGAGCAGTCCAATCCGTTGTCTATATCACTTTTCCAATTGAAATGAAATCAGGGGATAAAAATCAATTACCATTAACTGTTTTAAACGGAATTCTTGGAGGAGGTGGTTTCGGTACGCGATTATTTCAAAACCTCCGAGAGGATAAAGCGTATACTTATGGTTGTTATTCAAATGTAACTGTTACAGAAAATGGTTCTTGGATGTCTGCTGGAGGAAATTTCAGAAATGCAATTACTGATTCTGCCATAATTGAAATTTTAAAAGAGTTTGAAGTTATTACTTCGGAATTAGTGAAAGATGAAGAATTAAGTTTAACAAAATCTTCGATGAGTGGAAACTTCGGGCGTTCGTTAGAAAGACCACAAACCATAGCTCGCTTTGCACTGAACATTAAAAAAAATAATTTAGAAGAGGACTATTACAAAACCTATTTACAACGATTGGATGCTGTTACTAAAGAAGATGTTCTGGCAATGGCAAAAAAATATTTCACCGCGAAAAACTGCAATATTATCGTGGTTGGAAACGAAGAAATTCTTGGGAATTTAACCCAATTTGACAGTGATGGTAAAGTTGATTTGTTGGATCCATTTGGAAACCCTTTAAAAGAAGGCAAACCTGCTGATATTACAAAAGATGAACTTTATAATAATTACATTTCAGCCGTTACGAAAACTCAAAATCAAAAAGAGTTGGCTAAAAAAATGAAAAAACTGAAAAGCTATGAATCTAAAACAGAATTAACTAATCCTCAAGTTCCTGCTCCATTTGTGATGATGAGTTATTGGATGTCGCCCAAAATAGAAGCAGAAAAAGTTGAAGGTATGGGAATGGTTCTTCAAAAATCATATTCCGACGGAAAAAAGGGATATACTTTTTCGCAAGGTAATCGCAAAGAAATGACGGATGCAGAGGTTGCTAAAAAAGCAAAAACTGCTGGTGTGTTTCCAGAATTATTTTACAAAGAATTAAATTTGACATTAACCGGAATTGAAATGGTTGATGGTAAAGAAATGTACATTGTAAAACAAATTGATGATGAAGGAGAATCCTTTATTTACTTCAATAAATCAAATTTCTTAAAAGAAAAAATGGTAGCAATTCGCAAACAAGGTGAAGAAACAGTAGAATCCTCCGTTACCTTCGGAGATTACAAGGATGTGGGTGGTTTTTTATTCCCACATACTACTTCTATCGGTTTTGGTCCGTTTACATTAAGTGGAAAAGTAACCTCTATCATTTTGAATAAGAAACCGGATTTAAGCTCATTTAAATAAAACAACATTTTTCAATTATTTAAAGGCTGGTTATTTTCCAGCCTTTTTTATTTTATCCAATTAACAAGTTATTTTGTTATATCCATTTCAGATTAACTATGGTGCTAACTACTATTTTGATTTATTTATACTAGAACCCCAGTTTATTTATTAATTCATCAGATACATTTTCAGGTATAGTAACCTTTAATAACGGTTCAACTTCCATGGCTCGTTTAATTGCAAAAACAGCATTTCCGTTGCGCGCCCAATTTCTTCTGGCAACGCCATTATTTACATCCCAATGCAACATCATTTTTAAGTTGCGTTCGGCATCAGCACCGCCATCCAACAACATCCCAAATCCACCATTTATCACTTCTCCCCAACCTACTCCACCTCCGTTATGAATAGAAACCCATGTCGCTCCACGAAAACTATCCCCGATAACATTTTGAATTGCCATATCCGCCGTGAAACGAGAACCATCATAAATATTTGAAGTTTCTCTGTAAGGAGAATCTGTTCCTGAAACATCGTGATGATCGCGTCCCAAAATAACGGGGCCAATTTCACCTTTAGCAATTGCGTTATTAAAAGCTTCGGCAATCTTCATACGCCCTTCTGCATCGGCATATAAAATCCGTGCTTGTGAACCTACGACCATTTTATTTTCTTTAGCTCCTTTGATCCATTGTATGTTGTCCGCCATTTGTTGCTGAATTTCTGATGGACTATTTTTCATCATTTCTTCAAGTACCTGACAAGCAATATCATCTGTTCGTTGAAGATCTTCTTTTTTTCCAGATGCACAAACCCATCGAAATGGACCAAAACCAAAATCAAAGCACATCGGACCTAAAATATCTTGAATATAAGAAGGATACTTAAAATCTATTCCATTTTCAGCCATAATATCTGCACCTGCCCTCGATGATTCTAATAAAAAAGCATTTCCATAATCAAAAAAATACGTCCCTTTTGCCGTATGTTTATTTATTGCTGCTGCGTGACGCCTCAAACTATCTTGGACAAAATCTTTAAATTTATCAGGCTCATTTGCCATCATTTTGTTAGAATCGCCCAATGAAAGTCCAACTGGATAATAACCTCCCGCCCAAGGATTATGCAATGAGGTTTGATCGGATCCCAAATCAATAAAAATATCCTCTTGATCAAATTTCTCCCAAACATCCACAATATTACCGAGGTAGGCAATTGAAACTGTTTCCTTTTTTTCCTTTGCCAAACGAACTCGTGATGATAACACATCTAAATCTGTAATAATCTCATCAACCCAACCTTGGGAATGCCTTGTATTCGCAGCTTTTGGATTGACCTCTGCAGTAACAGATATTACACCTGCAATATTTCCTGCCTTCGGCTGAGCGCCAGACATTCCACCTAAACCGGCAGTAACAAATAATTTACCTTTAATATCATCTCTATTTTTGGAAAGACGGCGTATCGCATTTAAAACGGTGATTGCTGTGCCATGTACAATTCCTTGCGGACCAATATACATATAGGATCCAGCTGTCATTTGACCGTATTGGGTCACACCTAAAGCATTGAATTTTTCCCAATCATCTGGTTTGGAGTAATTTGGGATCATCATTCCATTTGTAACCACTACCCTTGGTGCATTTTTATGCGATGGAAACAAACCCATGGGATGTCCGGAATACATTACCAACGTTTGTTCATCAGTCATTTCTGACAAATATTTCATGGTTAGTCGGTATTGAATCCAATTTTGAAATACCGCACCATTTCCTCCGTATGTTATTAATTCATGCGGATGTTGAGCAACAGCATAATCCAAATTATTTTGAATCATTAACATGATTGCTTTTGCTTGTAAAGATTTCCCTGGATATTCATCAATTGGACGTGCGTACATCTTATAATCAGGGCGATATCGATACATATATATTCGACCAAAATCAGACAATTCCTGCAAAAATTCTGGTGCTAAAACGGCATGTTGTTCTGATGGGAAGTAACGCAATGCATTTCGTAATGCTAATTTTTTCTCATCGTTAGTCAATATATCTTTTCGCTTTGGCGCATGATTGATTTGAGAATCATCTATTCCTCTGACTGGGATTTCTTTTGGAATTCCTTGAATTATATCTTCTTTAAATTGTTCCAATGTCATGTTAAATCTTTTTACAAAAGTAGGATTATTGTTTTCTCAAAACAGTATTAATCACAAAGAGTTCATTAGTAAATTATTTAATTCCTTTACACCAGAGATTGCATTTGCTGGAATCCGAATAAAGTCGGAAGGAATTTGAAAAGAATCGACATGTGGATCTATGATATATTTTTGACTTTCTGACTTACAAAAATGAACAAGATTAGCTGCGGGATAAACCTGTAGGGATGTACCAATTACCACGAAATAATCTGCCTTTTCAATGAGTTCAATTGCTTGATCAAAATTAGGAACAGATTCACCGAACCAAACTACATGCGGACGTAATCGAAAACCTTCACTACACAAATCACTTTCTGTTAATTTCCATCCTGAAATCGGATAATATTTACTTTCTGGATTTGGACCCGAGGATTTAGCAAATCTAATATTTCCGTGCAAATGTAAAACGTCTCTTGAACCTGCACGTTCGTGCAAATCATCGATATTTTGAGTAATTACATGAACAGTAAATGTGTTTTGCAATTCAGCAATGAGCTTGTGCGCAGCATTAGGATTTGTTTCGATTATCTGTTTGCGACGCTGATTATAAAACTCAGTTACAAGAGTAGGGTTTAACTTCCATGCCTGAGGTGTAGCAATCTCCTCGATTGAATATTGTTCCCATAATCCACCTGAATCACGAAACGTATTTATTCCACTTTCCGCACTCATTCCAGCACCAGAAAAAAACACAATGTTTTTTCGCATATTCAAAACTTTATGCTAAATTTACGGAAACTAAATTTTTTAACATGAAAAAACTTATACTTAGTGCAGCGCTTCTAGCTGGATTTGGGTCGTTTCAAGCTCAAACTCCTGTAGGAACAGTTGTAAACAATTTTACATTGACTGATATCAATGGAACTTCTCACGATTTATTTTCCTACCTAGACGCAGGAAAAATGGTTGTTATTGATGTTTCTGCAACGTGGTGTGGACCATGTTGGAACTACCATGGAACAGGAGCTTTAAACAATTTTTACAATGCGAAAGGACCGAATGGAACAAATGAAGCAATGGTATTTTTTATTGAAGGAGACGTATCTACAACATCAGCAGATTTAAACGGAACTGGAGCTAATACTCAAGGAGATTGGGTTACCGGTGAAGATATGCCAATTATTGACTTGACTTCACAAGCTTCCTTCGAAAACTCAGGTCTAGATATAGCATACTATCCTGTAATGTATGTAATTTGTCCGAACAGAATAGTTCTTCAATCTGGAGTTGCTGGTTCGCTTGGTACTTTAGCTAACTTAAATAGTTATGTTGGAGATTGTCCTGCTCCTGCTTCTCAATCAGTTGATGTATCTGCATTATCTTACAAAGGTGAGTTAATTCATTGTGAAGGTTCGTACACTCCAAAAGTGCAAATTCAAAATTACGGTACTTCTCCTTTAACTTCTGCAACAATAACTATTACGCAAGGTGGTAACACAGTTTCTACTGGAACATACTCAGGAAGCTTAGCCACTTATGGAGTAGCTACAGTTAATTGTACTGCAATCGCAAACTTTACTGGTGGAGCACTTTCTGTTGCTGTTACTACTACAGGTGATGCTTCTGCAACTAATAATAACCTAGCTGTAACCGTTGCCGGTGCTGCTAATGCTGTATCTCAAATGGTATATGTTAATATTACTACAGACAGATATGGTTCTGAAACAACTTGGAAATTGAAAAACAGTGCTGGAACAGTTGTTTCTCAAGGAGGTCCTTGGACTAATTTAACTGCAAATGGCGTAACAGTTCAAACACCAGTTGCTGCTACTTTAAATCCTTCACAATGTTATACATTTGAAATCTATGATTCATTTGGAGACGGAATTTGCTGTTCGTATGGTAATGGAGCTTATTCTGTAACTGATGCGAACGGAACAGTTTTAGTTTCTGGAGGAGAATTTATAGATTTAGACAAAGGAGTATTCAAAACTGGTGTTGCTTCTATTGATGAATTAAATACAATCGCATTGAACGTATATCCTAATCCTGCAACTGATGCAGTTAACGTTTCTTTTGAGGCTGCTAACACGGATTATTCAATTTCTTTGATGGACTTACAAGGTCGTGTTATTACTTCTCAAGAATTAACAAATGCAACTGGAACTCAATTGATCACTTTAACAACTTCAACTGTTGCTAAAGGAAGCTATATTGTTTCTATCAAATCAAATGGAATGGTTACTACTGCTAATGTAGTTATCAAATAATTGATAAACCTTTTTTAAGAACGCCTTCGGAAACGGAGGCGTTTTTTTTATGTGAAAATTTTTCGAAATGTTAAATTTATCCTCGGTAAATGGACTGATTTATCTTTTGGTAATTGATGTTTCCAAAAGCGTTGACTGCCCTGCAACATACATAACAAACTGCCATGTTCTAAGTTGAGTTTTATCCGCTTTTTTGAATGGGTGTGTTGCATTTCAAAAACTCTTTCAGCTCCCAAACTTAAGGAGGCAATTATAGGATCTGGCCCAAGCTCCTTCTCATTATCGGAATGCCATCCGTTGCTGTCTTGACCATCACGATACAGATTAACTAGGATTGCATTAAAATCAAATTGTGATGCGTTTTCAACGCGCGATTTTAACTCATTTAATTCTTTAGTTATAAGCTGAGTATTCAACTGTTGACCTGAATAAGAATAGGATAAATTTCCGTCAGCAAAAAACGCTTCCAACCGTGGCTTCTTAAACGTTTTTCCGAAAAGGGTGATTTCGCCTGATTGAAATAAAATAGTAGAATTGAGATTTTCGAACCAGAAA
>CAMAQX010000117.1 GCA_945860455.1 Lishizhenia tianjinensis | reverse complement strand
CACATGTTGTTCGACTTTTCTGTTTTTCAACTTTCCGGTAATAAGTTAAGAATTGAGCAACAATATAAATTGAATTCATTGAATATATTTTTTACAATATAAATATACTGTTTTGTTCCTTACCTTTGCAGACCTAAAAATCATACTTGGCAACCAACGAAGTAAATATTAAAAATAAACGTGCTCGCTTTGAGTTTTTCATTGAAGAAGAGTTTACGGCAGGGTTAAAACTTGCTGGAACTGAGATAAAAAGTATTCGCAGCGGAAAGGCAAGTATTATGGAAGCATATTGCGTTTGGCAAGAGGATGAGTTATGGATTCGAAACATGTATATCGCTCTTTATGCAAATGCCTCTTTCTATGAACATAAGACCAGAGGTGATCGAAAATTGTTACTGAACCGAAAGGAATTAAATCGCATTGAAAAATTCTTAAAAGTTAAGGGGAATACCATAATTCCGTTAAAATTATTTTTGTCAGAAAAGGGCTGGTTAAAAGTTCAAATTGCGTGTGCTAAAGGTAAAAAACTGCACGATAAACGCGATGATTTAAAAGAGAAAGATGATCGTCGTGAGATGGATCGTGCATTAAAACGTTAGGGAATGTAACATCTCTTTGCTTGACTGCGTATTGGAGTTCAACTTTAATATGTACGGGCACTCATCATGGAAGAAATTATCGAACCAACTCAAAAATCGACAGTAAAGTTTTCAAGAAAATTCCTTAAAATCGCCTTGTTTCCTTTGTCATTGGCCTTTACTTTTTTTATTACACAGCTTTATTTTTCGAGCAAGATGGACGAAATGCGCATCGTTGAAAAAGAGTTAAAAAATCAGCTTGCCATGCAATTAATCGTTGCTCAAAGATTGGATATCGAAATGAACCGTGTGGAAAAACAAATTGATAGCTTTGATACTACTCATTCATCTTTGTTTAATGCAATTGTGGACATAGAAGACCTTCCGCAAGGAGAGGCATTTAAACCTGATTTTGTTGAGAAACCTAAATTACAGGGAGCTTCTGTTTTTGGTGAAATTGAGTTGCGTGCCTCTTATTTAGCGCGTAAACTTGGGAAGCAACAAAAGTTTCTGCAAACATTTTTGGCGGTTGCTCGGGATAAAGAAAGTATGATGGAAAGTATTCCGGCAGTTTGTCCGATTTATTTTTCTGATTTAAAAAGAGTTAGCTCTGGTTTTGGGATGCGTAAGGATCCTATTGATTCTACCATGAAAATGCATAAGGGAATTGATATTTCGGCAGAAATTGGAACAAAAGTATATGCCGCTGGCTCAGGTAAAATTATTCGAATCGCTAGTTCCGAGGATGGATACGGCAATTGCATTGTCATTGATCACGGATTTGGTTTTGTTTCGCGCTATGCTCATCTCAGCGGATTCAAAGTAAAAGAAGGTGATGAGGTGAAAAAAGGAGATTTAATTGGGTTGGTTGGTAGTTCCGGAAGATCCACCGGTCCACATTTACACTACGAAATTGAAAAAGAAGGGGAGAAAATTGATCCTAAAAAGTATATTACAATAGACTTGAAGGGAGTTGATACTTACTGATTTTGATTGTAGTTTTCCACCGCATTTCTTACCGATCCAAATTCTTTCAATAGTTGAGCTGCTTGAGGTTCTTCTATCTTTAATTCATTCATGATCATTCGAGTGCCTCTGTCAATGAGTTTCACGTTGCTCAATTGCATGTCCACCATCTTATTGCCTTTTACCCTTCCTAATTTAATCATTAGGCTGGTAGAAATCATATTCAGAATTAGTTTTTGGGCCGTGCCTGATTTCATGCGTGTACTACCTGTCACAAATTCGGGTCCAACTTCCGCAACTAATCCATGTTTAGGAATTGAGGCTAATGGACTTCCTGGATTACACGTTATTCCGGCAGTTAGAATGTTTCTACTGTTTGCCTCCTTCAAAGCTCCAAGCACATACGGTGTAGTTCCGGATGCTGCTATTCCAACCACAATGTCATTTTCATTGATTTGATAGGATTCTAAATCCTTCCATCCCTGCGTTTCATTATCTTCTGCAAACTCAACCGCTTTTCGAATCGCCTGATCACCTCCAGCAATAATTCCAACAACTAAACCGTGTTCTACACCAAATGTAGGAGGACATTCACTAGCGTCAACTATTCCAAGTCTACCGCTTGTGCCGGCTCCAAGATAAAACAATCTGCCTCCTTTTTGCATGTTACCAATGGCTTCATCAATAAATAGAGTGATTTCAGGAAGAATTTTTTCAATAGCCAATGCTACTTTCTGGTCCTCCTGATTAATTCCGTTAAGAAGTTCTTGCGTGGACATATTTTCAAGTCCATCATAAAGTGAATCCGTTTCAGTGATGCGATTCATATCGGTTAGATTAAAACAGCTTTGGATGATTGCTCTTCAAAAAACACTTCAACGCGTTCTTTTAATGTGGTTGAAAGGCTTAGTCCAACGAAATCAGCTTTTATTGGGAATCGACGATGCATGCGGTCTACTAGAGCAACGGTTTTGATTGCTTTGGATGAATTTTCCAGTATTTTAGTTAACGCGTATTGCATGGTTTTTCCTGAATTAATTACATCATCTGCTAAAACTACATAGGCATTTGATAGCATTTCCTCAGGTATGGACAATTCAATAGGGTGGGAGAGTGGGTTTTCCTTATCTACCGTAATTTCAAATAAAATAATTTCAGACCTTCCTTCTGATTCAATGATTAATTTTAATTTTTCAGCTAATACGACCCCGTTTCCGCAAATCCCACCCAAAAAAATGGTTGACTCACCAAAACTATTTTCAATGATTTGATGCGCTAAACGCATGATTTTTTGCTCAATTTGTTGATGATTTAAAATACTTTGCATCGTTCAATTTTGGTTAAAATTACGAATAGTCTTTGAAGTAAAGGACAAAAGAAGGAGCGGTTTTTTACCATAGTATCAAAATCGGTTTAGTGAAAATCTAATTTTACAGAAAGTATTGAATGACAAATTGAAGTCATTTGGTTTTCTAAGAGTTCACTGTTAATACTTATTTTTTCTTGTAAAGTGTAGTCTTGATTATAGGTGTACATTTGAATTATTAAACTATTCATGTGGCAATTCTAAAGATTGAAAATATTTCCAAGCGATTTTTTGAGAAACAGGCCTTGAATGACGTTTCGTTAGCCGTTAATTCTGGAGAGATTTATGGCTTGTTAGGTCCAAATGGCGCAGGTAAAACTACCTTGATTCGCATAATAAATCAAATTTTAATGCCGGACAGTGGCACCATATTTTTTGATGATGAACCCATCAAACAACGTCATTTGGTTCAAATTGGCTATTTACCAGAAGAAAGAGGCCTATATCGATCTATGCGGGTTTTTCAACAGTTGCTTTTTTTAGCGCAATTGCGTGGACTATCAAAATCCGAGGCAACTGTTCAAATTGAATACTGGTTGGCCAAATTCGATATAGCGGATTGGAAAAAAAGCGCATCGAGGAATTATCCAAAGGGATGGCTCAGAAAGTTCAGTTTATTGGTTCGGTGCTTCATAATCCGAAATTGCTCATTCTAGATGAGCCCTTGAGTGGTTTTGATCCATTGAATGTTGAATTAATTCTGAGTACACTTAAGGAGCTGAAAGAGCAAGGTAAAACAATTATACTGTCTACCCATAACATGAAAAGTGTGGAAGAGATTTGTGATCGTGCTGCGCTGATTTACAATGCTAAAAAAGTATCCGAAGGCAGTGTCTTAGAATTGCGCGAAGCAATTAAAAAAGGACATTATGGATTACGTTTTAAAGGAAACATGATAGCATTTGTCAATGCGCTTTGGACTGATTTTGAACTGATCGATAAACGAGAACTTGGTGATAATCGATTTGAAGCTGTCGTGGCAATGCGATCTGCTGCAGATTTCGAAGATTTATTAAAATCGATGCTTGGTCAAGTAAAATTAGAAGCTGCTTGGGAAATTATGCCAAGCATGCAAGATGTGTTTTTACAACAAGTGCAAGAAGAGGATACCAATCAAAAACTAGAAGCATGAAGAATAGTTGGATAATTGCGAAACGCGAAATAGCTGAAAGACTGAATTCTAAGTCGTTTTTGATGTTTTTATTTATTGGTCCCGTTCTCGTTTTGCTCGCCTTATTTTTGTTGTTTCAGGCCGGAGATGAGGGGAAAAGTCAATTGAAAATTTTGGTTTCCGATGAAGGGAATTTGTTAGAAGGGATTTTACACACGCAAAAAAACAGTCCCATTCAATATCAAATCTCACGTGATTATGTTTCTTTTGAAACGTTTCGAAGCAACCCGGAATACCAACAATATGATGCGCTGTTGGACGTGAATCACAAAGTATTGGAAAATAAGATGTGTATGGTTTTTTACCGTGATAAACCAGCGGTGGAAAGACAAATTGGCATCCGTTTTCAATTGGAGAAACGCATTGAGGAAATTTTAGTCAATGAAACATCTCAAATGAGCATCAGTGATTACAGGAAAATAAAGCAACCGCTCAATGTCGTTTATCGCAATGTATATGATCCGAAACAAGAAATTGATCACCTCGCAGGATGGTCTGGTTTTGCGTTCGGTTTGTTGACAATGATTTTTATCTTCCTATTTGGAATGACAATTTTGAGAAGTACATCACGCGACAAAAGTAATCGAATTGTTGAGGTGATTTTGGCTTCCGTAAAGTCGTTTCATTTTATGGTCGGAAAGATTGTGGGTATTGGAGTTGTTGCCTTTTTACAATTTTTAGTTTGGACATTATTTGTGGTGATTGGACTCTATTTTTTTAGGGAAAATTTGTTTCCGGACATCTATGATCCAGCCAATTTGGGATTGAACGGTATGGGCTCACAAGACGCATTCGTTACAGAAGGAATGCACTTAAATAAAATTGTAGAATTGGTGTACGACCGCATCAATTATTCGGTAATGATTCCCATATTTTTGGTGTTTTTCACGGTTGGATACTTTTTTTACGCTGCTTTTTTTGCGTCTATTGGAGCGAGTTCAGGATCGGAAAGTGATGGTCAACAGTTTATATTGCCTTTAATAGGATTATTTGGGCTGTCCATTTACGCGGGATATTTGGCTGTTCAATTTCCAGATAGCGACTTGGTAACGTATTTGTTTTATTTGCCTTTTACCTCTCCAATGGTCGCTTTGGTGAAGGTGTCACAAGGATTTGCTGCCGGTCAAACGTACACCCTGTTTATGTCTTTATTGGTTTTGCTTATTTCAACCATAATTGCCGTTCAACTAGCATCTCGAATTTATAAAAACGGAATTTTACAATTTGGTCATCGGTTATCGTTTAAACATTTCTGGAAATGGGTGAGAAAAATATAGAACGCAAGGCTGTCATTGATCTTGGTACTAATACGTTTAATTTATTGGTTGCCGAATTGATTGAAGGAAAGTGGAGACGCATTCATTCTGAAAAAGACGGAGTGGCTCTGGGAATGGGAGGGATCAATCAAAAAATGATTGCGGAAGATGCGATTTTACGAGCAGAAAAAGCATTGACACATTTCAAAAAAGTTTCAGAATCCTTGGGCGCTTTTGAAATTACGGCCATCGGTACCAGTGCCATTCGAGATGCTAAGAACCAACAAGAATTTGTGGAACGTATTCGAAAAGATGTAGGTATTTCGATAACGGTTATTACTGGCGATGAGGAAGCGGATTATATTTATCAAGGGGTGCGCAAAACGATAGACTTTGATATTCCATCCTTAATCATGGATATTGGCGGCGGCAGCACGGAGTTCATTTTGGCTGATCGGACGGGCATTCTACAAAAGATAAGTTTGAATATTGGTGTTTCGCGCATTTTTCAATTATTTCAATTTGAAGATCCGCTTCGGCCGGAGCAAGTGGTTGAACTTGAAAATTGGTTAGAAGAACAATCAAAGGGTTTCTTTGATCAATTAACGGTTACGCGATTAATTGGTGCTTCCGGTAGTTTTGAAACGTTTTATGAGTTGATACACAACGAAACCATACCGTCGATGGATGCATCTATTGAATTGCCGTTTGATAATTTTTATGCCGAATTGGATACCTTAATTTTCTCTACCCAAGCACAACGTGATGTGAATCCTTGGATTGTTCCTATTCGAAAGAAAATGGCACCCTATGCAGCAATCAAAACCAAATGGGTGATCAATAAATTAGGAATTACACAAACGTATTTATCTCCGTATGCCTTGAAAGAGGGGGCATTGTAGTTTACCTAAAAATCAATTCATCCAGAAATATCCACGTTTTATTTCCTTTTCCTAAATGCCAATCAGGACAAACACCCGGGTTTTTAATCGTGTAGCGAATAGCTTTTACAGTAGTTGATTTATTACTTTCTATGATAAACTGCATGTTGTCTGGATTTTTATCTGTCGGATCGGCTGATTTGATGGATATGGGTGATAATTTCTCGAATGAACTGCCATCGGTAGAGATCTCAATGTCAACTTGAGCAGGGTAAAATATCCATGATTTTTGATCCCGAATGGCTGATACTCCAAACAAACTCAAATTTCTAGGTTCATCAAAACGCACCTCGGCTTGGATATCTGTTCCGTAAAAGCCTTGCCAATCGCCTGTTCTGAATTCATTTCCACCTTTGATTCCGTCAATTAATGAATTTGGACCTGATGCGGCGTATTGGTTAGCATAAGGTGTTTTGAGTGTCAAATGAACCGTTGGGTCTTTTTTGATTAATGTGCTACGTACGATGGCGCTATGAAAGATTTTTCTTGGGTTAATTCTGCGTTGTAGCTTCAGATCAATCGTTGCTGTTTTATCGATAAAAAAGGGTTTTTCAAATACCACCCATTCTCCTTCATTCAGGCTGTAAAAAGGAATGAAATCGTCTCGGTCATTAAGCGGAACAAAACCGATACCCACTTTTATTTTATCTTCAAAAATGCGTTCTTCGTTTACTAAAAAAGGGGTAGGTACAAAATTTTCAGGTACTTCATCCTCCGGAGAACCCGAAATCCATTTATCATATTCTAATCTGGGTTGGCTTCCCATTTCAAATTCCAATAATCCACCATAGGTCAACTCTTCGTGCGAAATATAGCTGCGATAAAGTGGTTTACCATTTAATTTAACCGACTGAACGTATTTGTTTTCATTCGAAATATTGGGCGCAGTAATGAATAAAATGGCACCATTTTCAAATTTTAATTCGGTTTGTTTGAAAGAAGGTTTTCCTAATTCATAATACGGTTTTCCGGGCGCAACTTGATAAAAGCCAAGACTTGACAATACATACCACGCCGACATTTGACCGCAATCTTCATTACCAGAAAGCCCGTCAGGTTTGGTGGAGTACATTTCATTTAGAATACGATCCACATAAACTTGTGTTTTGTATGGAGAATTGGTGTAATTGTATAAATAAGCCATGTGATGTGAAGGCTCGTTTCCGTGGGCATATTGACCAATTAAACCGGTAATATCCGCTTGTTCTCTTCCGGAAAGCGAACTGGAAGTAGTAAATAAGCGATCAAGCCATGATTCCAAAGAATCTTTGCCGCCAAGTTGATGGATAATTTCTTGAATGGCATGAGGAGCAGCCATCGAATATTGCCAACTATTTGCCTCCGTATAGTTAAAATTCACTTCGCTAGGATCGAAAGGGGAGTACCATTG
>CAMAQX010000116.1 GCA_945860455.1 Lishizhenia tianjinensis | reverse complement strand
TCGAATTTATTTTTACATGAAGAACTTAACACCTGGAAAACATATTTATCATGGAATGTTATGAATTCATATATCGGTCACTTGGGAGAAGAATTCATTGAGCTAAGATTTGATTTTTATGGACGTACTTTATCCGGAAAGAAAGAACGTAAACCCTTGGATGAGAGTTGTATAGAAGAAATAACGCGTATTGAAATAGGTGAATTATTAGGGAAGGCATTTGTTGAAAAACACTTTTCTAAAAAAGCGCAAGATCGAGTGAATGTTATGGTTGATCATTTACTTGTCGTCTTTAAACAACGAATAGGCAATCTAGATTGGATGTCCGATATCACCAAAAAACAAGCCTTGATAAAACTAGGTTCAATCGGTAGAAAATTAGGTTTCCCCTCCAAGTGGGAAGATTATTCTTCGCTTAATTTCTCAAGTAATTCATACATGAAGAATGTACGAGAAATGAATCGCTATTCCATGAGAAAAAATTTATCACAACTCAATAAACCGATCGATAAAGAAAAATGGGGAATGCCTGCTCATATGGTGAACGCCTACTATCACCCATTACTAAATGAAATTGCCTTTCCGGCAGGAATTATGCAAGCTCCATTCTTTGATGAAAACGCTGAAGACGCCGTTAATTATGGAAGAATTGGGATGGTAATTGGTCATGAATTTACGCATGGATTTGATGATATGGGCTCCAAATTTGCGGCCGACGGATCATTTCGTAACTGGTGGACCGATGAAGACCGTAAACTTTTTGAAGAAAAAACCAAGATGCTCGGGGAGACTTTTTCAGGATTTTGTCCGATAGAAGGACATTGTGTAAATCCAGATTTAACAATGGGAGAAAATATCGCTGATTTAGGAGGCCTCACGATGGCTTACTATGCATATAAGCTAACCAAGGAATGTGCTTCGGGTATAAAACGAGATGGCTATAGCCCAGAACAGCGTTTCTTTATTTCATACGCTCAATTGTGGAAAATTAAATATACGGATGCTGAAATGAAGAACAGAATTGCCAATGACTCCCATTCACCAGGAATGTATCGAGTGAACGGTCCATTAATGAATTGTCCAGAATTTTTTGAGGCTTTCGCTGTAAAAGAAGGTGATAAAATGAGGAATGTAGAAAAAAAAGTTACACGTATTTGGTAAAATGAAAAAGCAATTAATATTTTTTGGTTTTTTTGTTTGCTTTGGATTCATCCAAGCACAAGGATCCTATAAGTTAGCCGTTTTAAAATATAATGGCGGGGGGGATTATTATGCAAATCCAACCTCATTGCCAAATTTAATCAGCTACTGTAATCAAACGTTTGGAACGACAATTTCCAAGGATGTTCCCTATGTTGAAGCAGGCAGCAAGGATGTTTTCACCTACCCAATGATTCACATGACTGGTCACGGAAACGTAGTGTTTAGTAAAGCAGAAGCTGAGAACTTACGATTATATATGCAATCAGGGGGGTTTCTTCATATTGACGACAATTATGGAATGGATCAATACATCCGCACTGAGATTAAAAAAATATTTCCTGATAAAGATTTAATTGAATTGCCACCTGATCACCCAATTTTCCATCAGAAATTTGAATTCAATGGTTTACCCAAAATACATGAGCACGACGGCAAGCCCGCTCAAGCATTCGCAATTCTAGACAAAGGCAGAATATTATGCTTGTACACACATGAAACTGATTTAGGAGATGGTTGGGAAGATCAATCGGTTCATAATGACCCTGCTGAAAAAAGGCAGCAAGCTCTAAAGATGGGAGCGAATGTTATTATGTTTGTTTTTATGCAATAAACATAAGTATTGTTTGTCATAAAAAAGATTTATTATATATTTGTCCCCCGATTCGAAAGAACCGATTTGTTTTATACGAAAAACAAGAAAATTTGAAATATAAGCGAGAGTAGCTCAGTTGGTAGAGCACGACCTTGCCAAGGTCGGGGTCGCGGGTTCGAATCCCGTCTCTCGCTCTGTGTTAGATTATGAGAAGGTTTTACCTCAACTCTCGCAAAACACACTATCGAGCTCGGGTGGTGGAATTGGTAGACACGCCGGACTTAAAATCCTGTGCTCTTTTGGGCGTGCGGGTTCAAGTCCCGCCCCGAGTACAAAGCCCCGACATTCATGTCGGGGCTTTTTTTATTCTTGAAACTTGTCAATGGGCTTCCACCTTTGACTTGTAAATTAACCCCAATCATTTTCGGATAGTTGGGGTTTTTTAATACTTCTTTCTAGAGTATGTTTCATATTTATTACTTTATTGTAACTTTGGTTAAACTAAAAAATATTTGAATGAAAAAAGTAATTTTAAATTTTGCAGCATTGTTTATTTCTTGCTCCATGATACTTTCTTGTGGAAATAAAAATGAAGGAAGTGCAAATGCAAGCAATGAAGCAACGTCTACAGAAAATGCAAACGCTTCGCCTAACGCCTCAGTATTAGAAAAAAGTGAATCTAACGAGGAAAGCACTAAAAATGATCAATCTAATAAAGAAATTGATCTTTTGATCAATCAATATGAAGATGGAGTTAATCGCAAAGCTAGTTTAATAAATAATCCACCTATGAATCCAGATGCCGCTATGAGGGATCTAGATGCAATAGACGCTGAGTTAAACGGAATAATGGGTAAATTAAATGCAATGACTCTTTCGGAGGAACAAAAAACTCGCTTTAATTCAGCAAGGGCAAAAAATAAAAAATTGAGTTAATTGTTCAAATACATCAAAAATTAACACTTTAATTGATCTAGCCCAAACAATCTTTGGGCTATTTTATTTTTGAAAATACTGATATTATTTTGTTTAATTTCTTTAATTACTTGGTCTCAACCCAAAGACAGCATTTTTATAAAAAAAGACAGCATTTATGGAGCCTCTCAATCTATCTATATTACTAAAAAAAATCCTGTCAGCTCTACAATCGACTGCTCGATTTGAATTTTGGAGAATTTGATGCTGAAAGCTATTTAATGTCATTGTCCTATTTAAAAGAAGAAAACCGTATTCTTAAAAAGAATACACCTGTAATATCTGAAACACACTGGATTCCGCTCGTGCAGTATAATAAAAAGTTATTTGCCTATTATCCGTGCGATTTTTATTCTTTTTACAAGGTTTCTATTAATGATTCTACTTTTATTGAATGTACGGGAGAAGGTCCAATTGCCAATCAGATATTGAATCAAAAGAAGAGAAAGAAAAACACCTTCGAATTTGACTTGTGTAGCATGTATGACCCTATCAAATCAGTAATCTTCCACATAATTAACCCCAAAAAAGGAATTGCTGTATTTGAAACTATATCATCAAACAAGGAGCGCTATTACTCGCTTATGATTGCTGCATCGAAAATAAATCGAGTTCCGATCATTGTCAATCTATGCAATTTTCAAAAACAACGGGAACTAGATTTCGAAGAACCCGATTTCAACAAACTTCTAAATCATTAAAATTTAAACGTAACTCCACCCATTACTTGGAATCCCATAACTGGGTAATTATACCAACGTGCGTAGCGATTAGCAACCATATTGTTTAGCTGCAAGAATCCCGAAATGTTTTTGTTGTACTTGTACTCAAAACCTAAATTGATGTCTGCAAATGTTTTTAATGGTGCAGCATACTGCCCGTTTTCAACAACGACATTAGCAATCGTTGAATCAAACACCAATGCTTTTCGGCCTGTTTCTAATACCATATCTAAATTGAAAATAAACTTATCTTTCAATGTATAATTACCTCTTAGCACAAATTGCAATTGCGGTAAATTCCATGCAAAAGCTTGGCTTTTCGTTTCATAAGAGAAAAATCGTCCAATTCCATCTATTTTCAATTTTTCGTTAATTTGATACGACATTGATCCTTCCACAGTCATAATATTCATTGTATCATAAATCACTGCAAATTTGTTCCTATTGGAAAACAAGGTGTCATTAACAAAAAGAGCTTTATTGGTAACACGAGCATAACTAGCCCCAATATTGAAACTAGTACGTTGACTCAACACTCCTTTAAATCCAGCATAGGCATCAAACACTTTATTTTCATTTAATAAATGTGCATTTGGTAAAATAAACTCATTTGAGCTTGTTAAACTTCGTAATGTATTTTGCTTCAATCCACCCCGAATTCCGATGTAAGGGATAAAAATATCATCAAACATAGAGTATTTAATTTCAGCATGTGGATACACATAAACTTTAGTAGTAGATCGAACATTAGCCGTAACATCAACTCCGACAGAAACACGTAATTTATCATTCATTAATTGAGTAACAACACCTGGCTTCAATTGTAAAATTAGATCATTACTCACGATTCCAGTATCAATTGAACTTAATGAATCACCATCAATGCCATATTTAAAACTATTATTAAACACATTTAAATCTATTGAAAATGCTTCGCGACCAACTTTATATGTACCCTTTGACGTAAAGGCAAAATACTTTTCGTGTGATTTCCAGGCGGCCAAAGAATCAGCAAATGGTTTTTTCGTGCCAAAAAAATTGTATCGCAGACCTAAATCTAAGTTCAATTTAGAGCTATCTTTTAATCCATTGTGTAAGGAAAATTTAATTGCTCCTCCAGCATCTTGATACCGTTGTGCAATACTTTTTGCATCAATTATTCCAGCCGTGTCTACAATTCCGTAATAGTGAAACCCATAATTATCATAGTGAATATCTGAACCAATGCTGAATTTTTTAGCATTATAATTTCCATAAACACCCGTTTTCGTTCGGTCAAATTGAGCCGGTGCAAGATCTTTTATTTTACCAAAACTGCTTATGTGTTTGGCAAAAACACCATATTGAAAATCACTTTTCCCAATTGAATTGTAATATACTTCACCCAACGGCATAACTTGTGAACCAATTCCAACCTTCGCATAAAAAGGGGTTAGTTTTGCCGATTTATTTCCCTTGTTGCTATATGCGAGTTCTTTGATTGGGCTAATTGTTGCTTGAGTAGCATAAGAAAGAACCAACAAAGGATACTCAGGTAATGTAGCCGTAATTGTTGTATCAACTAACTTCGGATTAGATCGCAAACGAAAAGCAGATTCCACTTCACGCAACCCTGATCCTTGTATTACAATAACATCCCCATTGTCTACTGGAGGCTGGGCATTCGCTATGAATTGAACAAAACAGCAAATTACTAGCGCGAAAAATTGAATGATTGAAAAACGTGATTTCATATTAATTCCCTCCATTTTTTAGTGTGTCAATTTCTTGTTTTACAGCGGTTGCTTCATCTACGATTCCATCTTCTTTATCTGGATAATGAGACAATACCGATTCAATCGTTTGTTCGGCTTGGAACAGGTTTTCTTGTTTAATACAAATACGTGATTGAAGAATGAGAGATTTTGCTATCCAAAAATTATAAGCTGGTTTCATCTTCAATAACAACCGCACCTCTGCATCTGATTTTGCATAATCTAATTGAATATAATAAACTTCAGCAATAACGTATTGCGCTTCGGAGGCCCATGATGTGGTGGTGTTTTTTGTAATCCAACTCAAAGATGGAAGGGCCTCTGCGTAATTTGCCATTTTAAAATTAGAGATCCCTTTTGAATATTCGGCTTCAACTCGAACAGAATTACTCAAATTACCTGACTCTAGAATTAATTTGGAATAAACAGCAGCGGTATCATATTTCTGAAGTAAAAAACTAGAACGCATTATGCCTAATCGTGCAGCATATAATGAGGTAGGTTTTGTGGATACTTTTTCTAAATCTATGTAATATTTCATTGCTTGCTCATATTCACCTGAGTTATAGGCTTGTAGAGATACAAATGCAGCTGCACTTTCAGAATATGTGTTTATTGGAAAAGCAAGTAATTGTTTAAATAGTTCCACTTTCTTCGGGTTATTGGCATTTCTTCCGTAACAATCACCTAAAAAATATAGCGCCTCAGTTGCATAACGTCCATTAGGGAATTTACTTAGGTAAGTTTCGAACTTCGGAATTGCAGCAACAAATAAACTATCTTCATACGCCTTATCTGCCGGCTCAAAATACAAATTTTCAATTTCCTCGGTAGAAATTTGAGCACAAGGATACTTGTCTATTAATCCAGCTATTTTATCGGTCTGACTTTGAGCTGTGTATACATTTTTCAATCCCGTTGCGGCTTTCAAACAAATTGCATTATTAGTGAGGTTTGCATCTAAAATCCGTTGATATTCACCCTCAGCCTTCGCAAAATCATTTTTCAAATAGTAAATATCTGCAACCTCAATTTGACAATCTAAGTAGAATGATGCTTTGGGATAGTCTGTTAGAATTTTCTTGAAATAATTCAAGGCATTGGTATAATCTCCTTTGTCATCTTTGTAGGCTAAAGCCAAGTCATATAATGCTGATAGTAAATATTTTGATTTTTTGTGATTGTTTATCAAATTCAACAGCAATTCGATTTTTTTATCATTTTTCTCCAAAAATCCATTCGATTTTGACATGTGGTAAAGTGCTAAGTCCTCACTCCCTTCCTTAAGATCCAAAGCGTCCTGATAATATTTAATTGCCTCTTCATCCTTGCGGGTCATGTAATAAGAATCCCCAATTCGCAAATAGGCATCCAACAATTTCTTTTTTTCTGTAGTTCCAGATTTAACATAAACACGAAACATCTCTATAGACTCAGTTAAATTGTGCTGTTTTAAATAAATATAACCCAAGTGATAATATGCTTCATGCCTCATTTCTGTTGGACTTCCTGATGGGTCCTTCAAGTAATTTCGAAACGCTTCTATTGACTCATCGAGCATGAGTGAATCTTTCAATGATTTTTTTGGCAAAGATTCGAAATGACGTAATTTAGATTCTGCAACCCAAAATTTCGCCTGACTTTTTAGGCCTAGTTCCATCGGATATTTATCCACCAATTTAAACTTGGAAATGGCATTATCAAATTCATTTCGTTGAAAAAGAGTTACTCCGTAATTAAAAGCAATAGATTGATACATTGTTTTTAAGCGGCTGTCTTTTTTATCAATTGATTCGATGGTTGTAAGTGCCAAATCAAAATTATTAGTTCGACGATACACTTCCACTAAATATTGGTAGATATCATTTTTCCGTTCTGAATTTGGAAATAACTTGATAAATTTTTCGAAAATTTCTACTGATTCATAATAAGGACTATCATCTACATTAAAAGCTAACACGGCAGCATTATAAAGCGCATCTTCTTGAACTACAACGTCAAAGGACATATCAGAGGCTTTTTCAAACGCAGTTCTGGCATTAATCAGGTGCTTATCTTCTTTCGTTTTTTCATATTGCTCCTTAAATATTGACGCGATTTTATAATACGTTAATTGCGAAAGGCTATCTGGAGTTGTTAAAACAAAATTAAATTTTGAAATCGCCCTATCCAGTTTACCCGTTTGATAATAGGCATTTCCGAAAGAATAATTAAAGTTTCTATCTAAATTTCTAGTTTTTTGAACACGCATGATCGAATCAAAATATTCAAAATAGGGAATTGCTTGCTCATATTCCTTCAATTGATAATGCGCATCACCAATTAAAAAACGATTTTCAACCGTTAAATATTTTATTTTTTCTGGAGCTGAAAATAAAGAAATGCACTCCTGGAAATTTGGTAATTGATGCTTGATTTGAATTTGATAATTATAGGCCTGATCTAAGTATTTGCCTGCAGCAATTAAATCT
>CAMAQX010000115.1 GCA_945860455.1 Lishizhenia tianjinensis | reverse complement strand
CCTTATTTTCAAGTGCCAACAGCTCAAATTGCACCAATTAATTTTGGAGGTGTGATTAAAAACATTGGAGTTCAAGATATTAATGATGCTGGATTTACAGCAGATATTAGTGGCATTTATGCTGGAGTAGGTGGTCCAATTGTTATTCCAGCTGCATCGCAGGATACTATTTTCTGTTCTGCGACGTTCACACCATCCGCGGGTAATGCAATTTATTCGGTTCAAGTAGAAGCAACAACAAGTAATAGTGAGCCTGATGGATTAAATAATTTATTACCAAATTTTCAAGTTGACGTAAATCCTTTTATTTATGCAAGAGATAATGGTCAAATTTTAGGTGGAATTAGTAATGCAGGACAAGGATACGAGGTTGGGCATATTTTTGATATTTTCACATCAGCAACGATTTATGGAATTGATGCAATCATAAATGCAAGTTCTGAACCAGGTGGAGAGATATTCATAAAACTTTATTCAATTGACCCCGCAACAGGGAATTTTGTTTTTGTTGATGAATCTGCACCGTATATTCTTACACAATCCGATTTAGGCCAAAAAATTTCGTTACCACTTGCGACTCCAATTCTGTTAAATGCAAATGAGTCTTACCTAGCAATGGTTGGTTCTTATGGCGATGGTGGCGCTACAAATGACTTAGTAACGGCATCCTCAGGCGCATCTGAGCCACAAACATCCTTTTATTTTGATTACACAGACAATACGTGGTATTATACAACTTCAAATGTAATGGTTCGAATGAACTTCGATCCAGCCTTGAGTATTGAAAATATTTCTCAAGAAACGGGGATATCGGTATTTCCAAATCCTGCTTCAAATGAAATAACAGTTCAAGTTGCAAAAGAAAGTACAGCAACTCTTTCAATGCTAGATTCTAGAGGAATGTTACTGGGTTCGTATATGTTGAATGGATTATCTCAATCAATAGACATTACTAATTTAAGCGATGGTATTTATTTTATTTTATTGTCTGATGGCAAATCAACCTCAACTCGAAAGTTTGTTGTGAATAAATAAGAATGATTTATGATAGAAGGAAAGGGTCGTTATATACGATCCTTTTTTTTTAATGAAAAATTGGGACATAAAAAAAAGCTGCCTTTCAAAAGACAGCTTTTACGATTTAATGTGTTATTAATTCTTTTTTGAAGAACAACAAGACTTAGTTTCTGTTTTTGCTGGACAAGATTTAGCTTCAGTTGATGAGCAACATGCTTTTTTCTTTTTCTTCTTTTTCTTGTCGTCGTCATTTAAAACAACTGTAGCTCCGTTATTTGCCGCAATTGCAGTTGAAATCATTGAACCAGAATAAATGGTTAATGCTAATACTAAAATTAATTTTTTCATTGTGCTAAATTTTAAATAAAGGTAGTAAAAAATAATTGAGTTTAAAAAATAAAAAATAATAAAAAACTAGTATATTTGCAGTTCACTAAACAAAATGGCCTTGTGGCGCAACTGAATAGCGCACCTGATTACGGCTCAGGAGGTTTCAGGTTTGAATCCTGACAAGGTCACTAAAGGCGCCCTGACGATAAAATGTCAGGGCTTTTTTATTTAGAATGGCTTCAGAAATCATTTCTGAAAGTTAGGATAAAAGAAAAAGGCAAGGCAATGCACCGCATTGACAGGCGTAATGCTTGGAATGCTCGTAATGCAAGGAATCATGAAATAATCCTGACAAGGTCACAAAACAAAAATATACTTTCGGTCTGTTTTTTTATTCAATATAAATGCACGGCAATCAACAATCTCTCCTTAGCTTTACATAAAATTTTTTTAATGACATTTCGCGATTTAAATTTGAAGAAACCACTTTGGAATGCCTTGGATGATTTAGGTTATAAAACTCCTACAACCATTCAGTCCTCAGGTTTCAATGTGATGATATCGGGAAAAGATACAATTGGTATTGCACAAACAGGGACCGGTAAGACATTGTCTTATTTGCTGCCGTGTTTATCTATGTGGGAATTTTCAAAAGAACCTCATCCTCAAATTTTGATAATTGTTCCAACTAGGGAATTGGTTGCTCAGGTAGTTCGTGAAGTCGAGAAATTAACTACTTATATGAATGTCGCTGTTGGGGGTGTGTATGGTGGGACTAATATGAACACACAGGCCTCAATGGTATTGCAAGGAATAGATATCTTAGTTGGTACGCCTGGGCGCATTCTAGATTTAGCTAAAATTGGTTCTTTGCAATTAAAACAGGTCAAAAAAGTAGTGATTGATGAGGTGGATGAAACACTTAGCCTTGGATTTAGACCGCAACTTTTGAATATCTTTGATTTTCTGCCTGCCAAACGCCAGCATATGGTTTTTTCTGCAACCCTTTCGGAAGAAGTATCGTTGTTTTTGGATGATTATTTGATATCTCCTATCCGCGTTGAAGCAGCACGTGCTGGATTACCTATTGATAAAATTGATCAAATAGGTTACCGAGTACCGAATTTCCTTTCCAAGGTTGTCCTGTTGCGTCATCTAATTCAACAAACCGATGCTAACTCAAAAGTTTTAGTCTTTGTTTCTTCTCGCGCTTTAGCCGATTTATTGTTTGAAGAAATTGAAGCGAGTTTTCCAGATACTATAGGTATCATTCACTCCAATAAAGGACAGAATTTCCGCTTCGAGGCAGTACAAAATTTTCAATCAGGTACAATACGTGTATTGATTGCAACAGACTTAATAGCGCGTGGTATTGATGTAACTGACGTTTCGCATGTGATTAATTTTGATATTCCGGAAATTCCTGAAAACTACATTCATCGAATTGGACGGACGGGTAGAGCCGATAAAAATGGTATTGCGATTACTTTTGTATCCAAGAAAGATGAAGCGGCCCTTTTAGCGATTCAAGATCTGATGCAACAGCAACTTGTATTTACAAAGGTAACTGAGGAGATTGTATTTACAAACGAACTATTGGAATTTGAGAAGCCAAAAGTTGCTATTCCTGGGAAAGACATCAAATCACCTACAAACGAAAATAGGGGACTTTCTTTTCATGAGAAAAAAGCGAAAAACAAGAAGGTAAACGTGCGTTACGACCATAAAAAAGCCATGCATGAAAAGTATGGTAAGCCCAAGAGAAAGAGGCAAAAGTAAACATGAAATTGTTTTTGTAGGAATAATATTCCTCAAAGAAAGTAAGAAAGTTGTGTTCTTTTTGTTATCACTCTCTGTACAGATATAAACTGGTTATACTTTAGCTAAAATAGGTTTTTTGATTTTTCTTGATCAAAATTATGTGGAATTTCAGCGCTTACATTCGCACCAACTTCATTCTTTTATTCCCATTCGGTAATTGTATTTCAAGCAAATAATTTCCTTTGCCTACAACGTTCAATAAATTGATTTTTTTACCTGCTTCGAATGTCGCTGTGTACACTACTTTTCCAAACATATCATAAACAAGGATAGGCGCAAAGTCAGGAACATTCGTTAGAGTAAAAAGGCCATTTGAGGGATTAGGAACGATAAGAATTTCATTATTTTCTTCTATTTCAGAGAGTGCTAGTGAATTATCTTGAACTATAGTTCCCGTTTGGTTAATTACCCAATTGTTCGCATCGATAACAACGGTATTTGTTGAACTTAATGTACCCAAATTTGATATAGAAAATACTTGGGTGTTTGAATTAATATCAAATCGAATGGTCGTATCACTTAATGTTGATCGATTAAATGTAAGGTCTATCGGATTTGTAAAGGTTGGAGTAACGGCGGGTTTAGATCCACTATGAGAAATTTCAACAAGCGCATCTTGTCCAACCTGCTCCCAACGAATGGAATAAGTAGGATATCCTTCACCGAAATACCATTGTTCAAAAAAAGCATCTAAATTTGTTCCGGTAAAATCAGCTATAAAATTCTTGAAATCCACTCCGGTAGCGGTACTATCCTTAAATGAAACTTGAAATGCTCGTAATGCATCAAAGAATACACTATCGTTATTGATTAAATACCTAATTGTATGTATGATTCCTGCTCCTTTATCATAAGTTAATCGACCACTAAAAATTCGAGCTTCATTTAAACTATCCAGCACCCATACACTTCCACCATTTTGATTCATAACATTCGTATGAACATCTAACATGTGTTGGTTTTTTTCAGCGGGATACAAATTTTCAAGCATCAAGTATTCGCTGTAGGACGCAAAACCTTCATTTATCCAAATGTCACACCAAGATGCACAAGTTACGTTATCTCCCCACCATTGATGGGCTAATTCGTGAGAGGTGAGTGTTTTTTCAAAATAACCTTGTGTGGTCATGGTTTGATGTTCCATTCCGCCAGAAATCGGCGCCATGCAATGACCATATTTTTCATTTTCAAATGGGTAAGGGCCATAAAGAGTATAATACAATTCGATAAAATCTACTGTTTCATTAATGTCATCAATAAAATTCGGTAACGTTTGTGGGTTGTCGTATATAAAATTTTGAATTAAAATTGGATTCGGTGCTCCAACCGGATTCGCGTAAATGGAATAATCAACATATTTTGCAACTGCAACAGAAATTAAATAATAGTCTATTAGGTGTCGATGCTCCCAATTAAACGTTAAAAAACCATTTCCTAATGTGTCTACATGTGTTAATATTCCGTTTGATCCAGCTTTACACGAGTCTGGAACAGTGATACTGACAAATGAACTATCTGCTTTATCTCTTAAACTTTGCTTGCATGGAAACCATTCAAATGCCGAAAATGGTTCAGACAAAGACCAAACAACTCGATTTCCCCAGCTGGGTGAATCATCTGCTGTCATCCCACTTCCACCCAATGGATTTGTTTGTGCAGTCGGTGGTGTTCCAAAATAATCAATAGACAATGAAAATGATTGGCCCTCTATCATATTAACGGACACTTTAACGGCACTTCCTAAGCGAGTGAAAGGTACACTTGTCCCATTTAATCGGATGTCACTTATCGTCAATGTCGAGAACAATTCAAAAATAGCGGTGTCTAAAAAAGTTCTTGCTTTTGCATCAATTCTTCCTGTACCGTTTAAATAGGTACTTGTATTGGTCATGTTTAGGTTCAAGCCATAAAAATGCACATCGTATTTTTCCGTTTCAGCGATTTGAGCAACCGTTAAGGTCGCACTTTTCAATTGTTGGTGATCATGTTTGTTCTTTTTTGAACATGTGCCTGAATTTTCTTGCGAGTAAACAACGTTAAGCAATGAAAAAAGAAAAGCTACGAATAAAATGTTTTTCATGGTTAAATATTTTCATCAAAAATACAACATTTAACCAAAAATCGGCGATTAAAGATCATTCAATTTCCAGCCGATAATTTTGGAGTCATCAGAGCAAGATACCAAAAGTTCATTATCGAATAGTAGAATGTCATTCACCGAATTTTTATGCCCACCCACCTTCAAATCTAGTTTCTGGAGTACTCGCATGGGTGTTAATTCCCAGATTTTTACTGTTTTATCTCGGCTTGATGTAGCGAAAAAATTTTCATTAATCTGTTTGATTGAATAGATGGCCCCTTTGTGAGCAGCAATTTTCGATAAAACTGAATTTGTTAATGAATCTACTACAAACAGGTATCCATCATGTCCACCGACTAAATATAAATCAGTAACGGATAGGAATGATTGTAAGCCATCAGAATTTATAGGAACACAACATAATTCGTTGTAGTAACTTGTTTCAAAAAATCGCAATTTCCCGTCTTTTGATACAACAACGATTTTAGTGCCTTGCTCTATTAATTCAATTGCTCTAATTTTTTCACAATTCAATGGTATTTGAAGTTCCAGTTGAAAAGAAGTACTATCCCAGATACACAAATTACCGGCTGAATCGCCTGTATAAATTTGATTTGTTAAGGGATTCTCTTGAATCGAAAAAATAGCTGATTTATGGTGTTTAATGAATTTTATTTCTTCTCTGCTACTCGTATTAATTACGTGAAAATCTCCATTAGAACAACCTATAAAAAGCATGGGTTTCGTAATGCTGTGAAAAATACAATAGGCTGGAGAATCTAGCTTTACGGCAAATTCATCTTGTTTCAACGATAGTAGATTCCATCGAGCAACCCAATTATCAGCACCGCTTGAATAAATAAAATGACCTGCAGACGCAATCGAATAAACTGGGCCGGTATGGTCGTTGAATTCGATTTTTTTAGAAAACATCATTAAGAAAGACCCACTAAATCAGTTAATGAAGCTTGAAGTAATAAATGTGGGTTAATGGTAAACAATTCCTTAGATATTATCGGGTCGTTATCCACACACACAGCGAAAAGTGCTACAGATTCTTGTTGTTCACCAATCATCCAAAGTAAATTCACTTCCCACAACCAGGATTCCGTTTCTTGTCCATTTTCTAGATTAAACGCATGGATAAATCGTTGACTTTCCACAATGTCAATTTTTGAAAATACTTCCATGTATGCAGTCAAACATTCCATGTCAGAAGCGTCTAATTCCAACGATTTTTTCAGGAATTCCATCCCAAAGTCTAATTCACCAATTTTAACATAAGCTGAACCAATAAGTTGATTAATTACTGGATTAGTTGGTTCTAGGTCCAATGCTTTGTGCATTAATACAATTCCTTCTTTGCAGCGCCCTTGTAAGTCCTCCAAAATACCTAACCCTAACCATGGTTCTGAAAATTCAGGAGATAATTCAATGCTTCTTTTATAGCAATCTTTACTTAATTCGTATTCATGAATATTTTCGTAGGATTCACCTAAATAACACAATGCCAAAGGGTCTTCTCCGTCCAACTCGATACATTTATTAAAATTATCAATTGCTTGGTGGAATTTATCGGAGGATAGGTAAGCATTGCCAAGATTGAAATAGGCAGCACCGGCATTTTCATTTATTATTAAACAGTAATCAAATGCCCAGATAGTTTTTTCATAGTTTTCGTTTCTCAAATAAAAGCTGCCAAGTTGATACCACGCCAAATAGGAGTATGGGTTTTCATCGACAAACAAAGAAATTTGATTTATTGCCGAATCGAAATCATTTGTTTTTTCATAGCAATAACAAATTTCCGAAAAAGCAAATTCATTTTTTGGATTGTGAAGTAATCCTTGTTTTAAAATATGAATGGCACCACTAAAATTGTGTGCATTTTCATATTCAACTGCTAAATCAACGAAAATCTCATCTTTTTCGAATTCTTCACAAATCAACAATGCTTGCTTATATAACTTTATCGCATTTTTTGAATCCCGTATTTGACTATGTAATGCCGCCTTGGTCAAGAGTAATTCACTTTGGTGATTTTCTAAATCGTCAATCTGATTCACTAATTCCAATGCGTCAGAAATTAAACCAAGACCAGCCATCGCTTGAGCCTTACGCAAATCAAACACTTTATAATGAGGCAATTGATTAATTCCAAATTCGGCGGCAACTTTCGCTTTACTGTAATTTGAGTTAAATAAATAATAATCAATGATAGATTCAATTCTATCACCGTCGATAAACCCAATTGATTCGCCATTCAAATGTTTTTCAAATCGCTCAATATCAGTGCTTAATTCTTTTCCTGAAAATTCTTCCTCGTCGTCAAACATTCGATTTATTTTTCTCCAAAATTACTTCAAATCAATTTTTTTAACTAATGATTTTAAGGTGTGTTTTCCACAAAAACCATAAATTATTAACGAAGCATTTATTATTCCCAATGTGTTACATTACCCGATTCAATGCTCCAAGCGTACTCTGTAATAACAGATCCATTTTTTGTGTATGTTGTTACCG
>CAMAQX010000114.1 GCA_945860455.1 Lishizhenia tianjinensis | reverse complement strand
CAATGGGGAAGTGTATAATTATGCTGAAATAAAGAAAGAACTTACAGAACTTGGACACTCATTTACGGGAAATTCTGATACTGAAGTAATTATTCATAGTTATGCCCAATGGGGAGAAAAATGCATAGATCGATTCATTGGTATGTTTGCGTTCGTAATTTATGACACACAAAATAATACAGTTTATTGTGTTAGGGATCGTGCAGGTGTTAAACCATTGTTTTATTATTTCAAGGATGGATTGTTCTTGTTTTCCTCTGAACTTAAATCCTTTCACAAGCATCCTCGATTTAAAAAGGAATTAAATAAGCGTTCCGTTGCTGCCTTTATGCAGTACGGAAATGTTCCAACGCCGCATTGTATTTTTAGCGATTGTTTCAAATTAAAACCGGGTCATTCCATAACTTTTTCGCTTACTGAAAATAATATAGCTGATCGGGTTTTGCCGGAAAACCAAACTCAATATTGGAATGTGTATGACGCATACAACAAACCAAAATTGACTATAGATTTTGAAACGGCTAAAATAGAAACTGAAGCACTTTTATCATCGGCATGTAATTATAGGATGGTGGCCGATGTTCCTGTTGGAGTGTTTTTGAGTGGCGGTTATGATAGCACTGCAGTTACTGCCTTGTTGCAAAAAGACCGAACAGAAAAATTAAAAACATTCACTATTTCGGTTCCAGATATTGGATTGAATGAAGCAGAATATGCCAGACAAACGGCAGATTTTCTGGGTACGGATCACACAGAAATTGAATGTACTCAAAAAGATGCCTTGGATTTGATTTCAGATTTGCCTTATTACTACGACGAACCATTTGCTGATAGCAGTGCTATTCCAACTACTTTGGTAAGCATTATGGCCCGAAAACAAGTCACTGTAGCTTTGTCTGCAGATGCTGGCGATGAGGTTTTTGCTGGATATAATAGATACGATTACCTGATGAGGTATGGAAAAAAATTACAATCGATTCCTGGGTTTGCGCGCATAGCGATGGCAGAATTAATGAATTTTGTGCCGGCTAATCGCATTCCTGTTTTAAAAAACAAGTATAATTTCCCAAATAGGTATGAAAAGCTAAAATCTCTGCTTAGGGATCCATCTCCTGAGCAAATGATGTTGAGTTTGAGTCAACAATATACTCAAAATCAATTGACAGAATTATTGGAATTTCACCCTGAAAACTTGATTTCTGCTTATACGTCAAAAGAATTAGTCAATGAATCATTTTCACCCCTTTCTTACATGATGGCAATTGATTATCAAACGTATTTAGTAGATGATATTCTTCAAAAGGTAGATCGGGCAACGATGACAGCGAGTTTGGAGGGTAGAGAGCCCTTTCTAGATCACCGAGTTATTGAGTATGCTGCACAATTACCAAATGACTATAAATACCATAATGGAATAAAAAAACACATTGTACGTGAAATCGTTCATAAATATATTCCTAAGGAAAAAATGGATCGACCAAAAATGGGATTTGCTATTCCGCTAGCTGCTTGGATGAATAATGAATTGAAAGATATGGTAAATTCCTATATCAACGAAAAATCGATAAAAGAGCAGGGCTTGTTCAATTGGGATGCAGTCAATCGTTTAAAAACAGCTTTCTTTTCTGGAAAAACGGAGTATGATTTCAAATTGTGGTATTTGTTGATGTTCCAAATGTGGTATGAAAGATGGATGAAGTAAAAAAAAATGTTCTCTACATTTCTTATGACGGAATGACAGATCCGCTTGGTCAATCACAAGTGCTCCCATACATCTTCGGTCTTTCAAAAAACGGATATGTTTTTCATTTAATTAGTTTTGAAAAACCTGAAAAGTTTGCACTTCTCAAAGATCATATTCAACTTCTTTGCGATGAAAATAATGTTAGTTGGCACCCGTTAATTTACACGAAAAAACCACCTCTGCTTTCTACAATTTATGATGTTTGGAGAATGAAAAACCTTGCATTAAAACTTCACAAAGAACATGCTTTTGTTCTGACTCATTGTAGGAGTTACCTTTCCGCGCTTGTTGGCTTGGGCATGAAAAATAATCAAGGTGTAAATTTTCTTTTTGATATGCGTGGTTTTTGGGCAGACGAACGTGTTGATGGAAAAATCTGGTCGCTTTCCAATCCGATTTTTAGGACAGTTTATAATTACTTTAAACGGAAAGAAACGCAGTTTTTTCTAGAATCAGATCACATTATTTCATTAACTTTCAACGGAAAGAGTGAAATTTGCTCTTGGCCAAATTTTAATGGATTAAGCGATAAAATTGAGGTTATTCCTTGTTGTGCTGATTTAACAAAATTTGACCCGGATGAAATTCAAGAAGAAAGAAGAGTGGCCCTACTTGAGCAATTGAAAATCCTTCCGACTCAATTTATTTTGGGATATGTCGGTTCAATAGGTACTTGGTACATGCTAGATGAAATGCTTCAAGCATTTGCTGTACTTCTAGCGAAAAGGCCTGATGCAGTTTTTTTGATTGTTTCTGGTGATCAACATGATTTTATTTTAGAACAAGCCGATAAGATTGGTGTTCCTCGTTCTTCGATTCGAATTCAATCCGCAACTCACAAGGATGTTTCCGCATATATTAGTTTATTCAATGCATCTGCTTTTTTTATTCGTCCAACGTATTCCAAAAAGGCTTCGTCGCCAACTAAGCAAGGAGAATTAATGTCAATGGGAATTCCAATTATTTGCAATGCTGGCGTTGGTGACACAGATATGGTGATTAAAAAATATGAAGCAGGAATAGTATTACAAGAACTTACTCCAGTTATATTTTCCGAAATTAATTGGGATCAAATTCCTTTCAACAAAACACTTGCTCAGCATGGTGCACAAGAATTTTATGGACTGGAAACAGGGGTGCAAAGGTATTTGAAGGTATATGAAAAAATAATACAATAGATTTCCGTAATGAATAAAAAACGTATTTTTTTTATAGCTCCCTATCCTCACAATTCCGCACCATCGCAGCGCTTTCGCTTTGAACAATATTTTTCGTATTTAGAGAAAGAAGGGTATGATGTTCGCCTTTTTCCTTTTTTGGATCAAAAGACATGGAAAACCCTTTATAATCAAGGAAAAGTTTCATCTAAAATGATTGGTGTTTTGAAGAGTTTTATAAATCGTTTATTCCTTCTTTTTTCTTTACACAAGGCAGACTTTGTTTTTATTCATCGAGAAGCATCCCATATCGGGCCTCCTGTTTTTGAATGGCTTATTGCAAAAGTGTTGCGAAAAAAATACATTTATGATTTTGATGACGCCATTTGGCTGCCAAATTATAGTGAAACAAATGCGCGTTTCCATCGATTAAAAGCCTATTGGAAGGTTAATTATTGTATGAAATGGGCCCATCAAATTTCTGCTGGGAATCAGTTTTTAGCTGATTATGCGTGTCAATTTAACCCGAATGTTTTCATTATTCCAACAACCATTGATACGGAAAACTATCATACGGGTAATACAAATTATCACCCTGAAAAACTGGTAATTGGTTGGACAGGTACCCATACCACGATGCGGTATTTGGATGAATTAATACCGATTTTTGAGTATTTGAACTCAAAATATGATTACACGATTCAGATTATCTCGAATGAAAAACCACATTTTAATTTTCCTAATTTAGAATTTATTCCTTGGAAAAAGGAAACGGAAATTAGTGACTTACTCAATTTTTCTATCGGTATTATGCCTTTAGTCGAAGACCAATGGTCATTAGGAAAATGTGGATTCAAAGGTCTACAATACATGTCTTTAGGTATCCCAACTGTCATGTCGCCGGTTGGAGTAAACACGGATATTGTAGAAGACAGGAAAAATGGGTTAATCGCTAGTACTGCTCCTGAATGGAAAAATGGTTTAGAGTTGTTATTATCAGATGCTGAATTACGCATGAAACTAGGCAAAAATGGAAAACAGACAATAGAATCCCGCTATTCAGTTCATTCTCAACGCTTAGCTTATTTGTCATTATTTTCTTAGCTAAATTAATCAGAAATTAAATCATTTTTTATACTTTAGCCAACTAAACTATAAACTATGAAAACTCTTGTTGCACTTATTCTTGGTGTATTTTCTTTCACTTCTATTTATGCTCAAAATTATTCACGGGTAAAGGTCTTTGGAGATAACGAGGACTTGAATCGACTTGGGGAATTAGGTGTTACTGTAGATCATGGAATGAGAAAAGAAGGAATGTATTTTATTTCTGATTTTTCTAAGGATGAAATTGATATCATGTATAAATACGGATTTGATCATGAAATATTAATTGCTGATGTAGAGGCTTATTATGTTGAATTATTAAATAATCCAAGTAAAGATCCGAATCAAATTCTAAAAAATGCTTCATGTAGTGGTACATCGGGCGGAGGATCATCAGCATTTTCACCAACTACTCCGTCGAATTTTAACTTAGGAACAATGGGGGGGTATTTGAAATATACTGAAATGCTGGCAGAATTAGATGCTATGGCTGCACAATATCCCAATTTAATTACCGCTAAAGCACCTATATCAACTTTTCTTACCTTTGAAAATCGTCCAATTTATCATGTGAAAATTTCAGACAATCCTTCAACAAACGAAGCAGGAGAGCCAAAAATTTTATATACTGCAATTCATCATGCTCGTGAGCCCATGAGTTTAATGGAAACAATCTTCTATATGTGGTATGTGTTGGAAAATTATGGGGCTAATGATGAGGTAACTTACTTGGTGAATAACACTCAAATGTTCTTTGTGCCTTGTATCAATCCTGATGGTTATGTTTATAATGAAACCACCAATCCTAATGGGGGTGGAATGTGGAGAAAAAATCGTAGACTTAACAGCAATGGGTCGTTTGGCGTTGATTTAAATAGGAATTATTCATACGGCTGGGGAACAACAGGTACAAGCGCGACGCCAAGTAATGATACTTATAGAGGAACTTCTGCTTTTTCAGAGCCAGAAACACAAGCGATGCGTTGGTTAGTTCAAAACAACGATTTTGAAATGGCTTTTAATGCCCACACGTATGCAGAGGATATTTTATTCCCTATAGGTACCACAACAGCCGAATTTGCACCTCATCATAATTATTTTCAAGAGTATACAAATCATATGACTGAACTTAATGGGTACTTTGCTCAAAAATCTTCGGGTTTGTATCCAGCTTCTGGAGATTCAGACGATTATATGTATAAAGTTGATGTGGGAGTAGGTCTTAAAGATACCATATTTGCTCATACTCCAGAGGTTGGAACTGCATTTTGGCAACCGTCCAGTGAAATTATAGCTACGTGTAAAGAGATGGTTTTTCCTAATTTAATTTTAGCTCATTTAGCAAGAAATTATTCTATTGTAAAAGATACCGACCCTTCATCTGTTGCAACATTGACTGGGAATTTCAACCATTCCATTAAACGATTAGGTCGACAATCAGGACCAGTAACAGTTTCAATTGAACCAGTATTAAACATTGTTTCTGTAGGTAATTCAGTTACTTACAACTTGAATAGCCAACAAGGTTCGACCGGCTCGATATCATATGTGCTAAATTCTTCCATCCAATTTGGCGATCAGATTAAATATATCCTTAAAACGGATAATGGTTTGTGGTTTAAAAGAGATACAATCGTAAAATCTTATGGTGCTCTAACCTTGCAAACCTTTGAAGATGCTACGTTAGCGACTAATTGGACGGGAACCTGGTCAACAACAGGAACAACTTTTGTTTCACCTTCCAAGTCCTTTTTTGATGGATCGGCTACAAATTATGGAAGCAATACCAATAAAACATACACTTATGTGCCAGTAATTGATTTAACCAATGCTTCATCAGCAATGATCTCTTTTTACGCAAAATGGGCAATTGAGGCAGATTATGATTTTGTTCAGTTTCAAGTATCAACTGATGGAGGTACGACATGGATTGGTCAATGTGGGAATTACACAGTTCCAGGCACAAGTGCAAACGGAAGTGTTCAACCAAACAATCAACCGGTATATGAAGGAACGCAATCTACTTGGGTATTGGAAGAAGTTAATTTGAGTGATTATTTAGGTCAACAAATCAAAGTTCGTTTTCAATTGAGGTCAGATGGTGGAACAAATGCTGATGGATATTATTTTGATGATTTTAAGGTATTATATAATGAAAATACTCCAGTTGCCGCTCCAGTTGCTTCTTTTACGGCATCTTCAAATTCAGTGTGTGTGGGAAATAGTATTTCATTTACTGATTTTTCAACGAACACCCCAACTTCATGGTCTTGGAATTTTGGTGATGGAACAACTTCTACAACTCCTAATCCAACTCATGTATTCTCTGTTTCAGGCACTTATTCTGTAGATTTAACAGTAACAAATGCTACTGGCACAAATACTATTACTCAATCTATCGTAGTAAATCAAAATCCAGTAGTTTCAATCACTACAAATGATTCTGACAATACAGTTTGTTCAAATGGGGTACTAGTTCAATTAATCCCAACACCTTCAAACGCTGTTCTTTCAGGAACAGGAGTTGTAGGTTCAACATTTGATCCATCCATTGCTGGAGTTGGAACATCAACTATTTCAGTAAATTATACAGATGCTAATGGATGTCAAGGATCTGGTCAAGTTTCAATAACGGTTGATCAATGTGCATCCTTAGAAGATCAATTATTAGCTCAATTATTTATTGTTCCAAATCCTAACAATGCTGTTTTCCAGATTGAAGGATTAACAGAAGGGGCAGTTGGTGAAATTAGAGACATAAATGGAAAAATTATTTATTCGTTTAAAGCCAAACAAAGCGTTGAACAAGTTTCGATTTCTGATATCGCTAACGGTGTTTACTACTTAAGGGTTTTAAGTGATCACAAATGGTTGCAAAAACGATTTATCGTACTGAAATAGTAATACAAGTATGTTGAATGGGTTAGCATTATGTTAGCCCATTTTAACTATTTTTCTAAATGCGAGTAATTCACACAGAACAATTAAGCAAAAACCAACACCAACAAATCGACATTTTGTGGAATAAAGAATATCCCAAGAATTTAATGAATCGGTTTTCAATGTTATTGGCAGACGCAAAACACTATCGACATTTTATTTTAGAGAAGGAACAAAATATAATTGTTGGATGGGCTGTTTTATTTGATACAGAAAATGAAACACGTTTTTCTATTCTAGTTGCAGAATCTTACAAAGGAAAAGGCCTCGGTTGTCAATTAATCGGTGAGTTGAAAAAAGCGTGTCCTATTTTTTATGGGTGGGTCATCGATCACAACAACGATATGAAAGATGATGGTTCAATCTACCATTCGCCGCTTCCGTTTTATGTCAAGCTGAACTTTCAAGTATTACACGATCAACGCCTTGAAACACCAATAATATCTGCAGTTAAAGTTAAATGGCAAGCAGGAAACCATTTGGTATAATGCCTCAAAAACTAGTTTCTTACTTTATTTGATACTGCAATTGAACTACAAAATTTCTAGGTGCTTGAATATCACCAGGTCGTGAAACATATTCAGCGTTGAAAATGTTATTTGTCACTAAATTGATTTTTAGGTTTTTATAGGCTTCAAACATAATTCTAGTATCAAAAACCAATGCTCCTTTATTATAAATATCTCGGTAATGTTGCATTCCAACTAACAACTCAGTGTCGGCCACTCCTTCTTCAAATACTTTATCAATGTTTTTCATGTAACTATTGAATCTGCAGGAAATACCCATGCTAAACTTTTTATAAGAAATTTGAATATCTGCTTTAAACATGTGTCTAAATCTATATTTTAACATTCTAGTTGAAGGATCTGAAAACGTAGAGAGATAAATTGGATCATTATTTAAGCTAACAGGATTTAAATAAGTGTATCCTA
>CAMAQX010000113.1 GCA_945860455.1 Lishizhenia tianjinensis | reverse complement strand
TTCAGTTGTATCACTTGCCTACCATAAATTAAAATTAACTAAGCTTCCATTAGACACGCGTATAGTGATTGTTGGCGCGGGGATGACTAATACTAATTTGTGTCGTTTTCTAAAAAAATACGGGTTCTCGAATTTCACTGTTTTTAATCGAACGGTTTCAAAAGCTGAACAGCTTGCTAAGGAAATTAAAGGAAAGGCGCTTCCCTTATCCGAATTGCAACAATACGCACAAGGATTCGATGTTTTGTTAACCTGCACCGGAACAGACCATCATTTAATTGGTTTGCCTTTGTATGAACAGTTGTTACAAAAAGAATCCACACGCAAAATTGTTATCGATTTAGCCATTCCTCAAGATTTACACCCTGATATCATTGATAAACATCCTGTAAATTATATTTCAGTGGATGTACTTCAAAAAGAATCTAATCAAAACCTAAAAGAACGATCGAAAGAAGTTCAACACGTGGAAGAAATTTTGGCCGAAGCCATGTTCTCTTTTGATTATCTCGTAAAAGAACGATCTGTTGAGTTGGCTATGCGCGAAGTTCCAAACCAGGTTAAACAAATTAAATCCACTGCTGTAAATGAGGTTTTTAAACAAGAAATTGAATCCATGGATGAACACTCTAAAGAAGTGTTAGAAAAGGTGTTGGGCTATATGGAAAAAAAATACATCAGCGGCCCCATGAAATTAGCCAAAGATATTTTGATAAAAAACACCTAATTATGCACATACGCATTGGAACAAGGGGTAGTGAATTGGCATTGTGGCAAGCAAATCATGTAAAATCACAACTAGAGAAAAACGGAAATACAGTTTCAATTACCATCATTAAAACACAAGGAGATAAAATTCAAGACTTAAGCTTTGATAAGCTAGAAGGAAAAGGGTTTTTCACCAAAGAAATTGAAACGGCTTTGTTAACCAAAGAAGTAGATTTAGCGGTTCATTCTCACAAAGATTTGGAGACCTCCTCTCCTGAAGGATTGATTATTGCTGCTGTTTCGGAACGAGAAGACCCTGCTGAATTGTTGTTGATTAACAAAAAGCAAGTTGCCTCCAATTTACTGTGGGATTTAAAACTAAATGCTTCCATTGGAACCTCATCAGCTCGACGAAAATCGTTAGTTAAAGCACATCGTCCCGATCTAGAGATTAGAGAATTGAGAGGGAATGTTCCCACACGGATTCAAAAATTAAGAGACGGCCAATATGATGCTATTTTATTGGCAAAAGCAGGTGTTTCACGTCTAACTATTGATTTGTCAGAGTTTCATGTTGTGGAACTTAATCCTAAAATAATTGTTCCGGCGCCCGCTCAAGGTGTATTGGCATTACAAATTCGGCATCATGAAACTGAATTGTTTCAAGAAATTCAACCATTGAATAATCCGTGGGTAGAAAAACAAATTGCTATCGAACGAAAAATACTCAGTTTAATGGAGGGTGGCTGCCAATTGCCGCTGGGTGTCTATTGTGATACTGAAAATGTTTACGTATCCTACGCCAAACAATGGGAAGCAGGGTCGAAGTATTTTGTTTTTAGCTATTCTGAGAAAGAAGAATTAGCAGAAGAAATTGTATCTTTTTTGAAAAATAATTAAATGAATCAATCGGTTTTTATAAGCAGAGAACCTGAACAAGTTATTGATTTATTGACATTTTGTAAAGAACGACAATGGGGACTTATTGCCCAATCATTCATTCATTTTACAGAAAGCACTTTTGAACTTCCTTCGGGGTGGGAAGTGATTTTTTTTCCAAGCCCTCGCTCTGTTTCTTTTTTCTTTAAAACAATTAACCCAGAAAAATTAGCTGATAAACGAATCGCCTGCGCGGGAGAAGGAACCGCCAGGGAATTTAAAAATAATTCTAAGCAACGGATTGATTTCATTGCTGATCAAGCTGGAAATACAGAGAGCGTTCGCGTGGATTTTCAGAAATGGTTGGGAAATAAAACCGTTTTGTATGTCGGATCCAATTTAGCAAAAAAAAATGTGCTGTGGAATTTACCTCACGAACAATGGCAATTTATTCAAGTGTACGAAACAAATTATCAATCAAAACAAATCCCTACCGGCACAATATATATTTTCAGTAGTCCTAGCAACGTTGATTCCTTTTTAAAAGAGAACAAAATTCCTACCGATTCACGAGTAATTGCATGGGGAAATACAACAGCCCAAGCACTTGAAAAAAGAAAAATCAATGTAAGTTACACCTTACAAACTAGTAAAGAAACAGAAATAATTGAGTATTTAAAAAGCTTTAATTAACGCGTTTCCCGTCATTTCAAACGGTTGTTTTAATCCGAATCTACTCAATATAGTCGGCACAACATCCGCTAAAATTCCAGCATTCAATTGAATTTTATCATTCGTTACTAAGACCATTGGAACCGGATTTAAACTATGAGCCGTATTGGGAGTTCCGTCAGGGTTGAGCGCATAATCGGCATTTCCATGATCCGCAATGATAATAAATTCATATCCTAAACTACGACCGGTTTCAACTACTTCTCTTAAACAAGAATCAACCGTTTCAACTGCTTTTATAATTGCTTCATACACCCCTGTATGTCCCACCATATCCGGATTGGCGAAATTCAAACAAATAAAATTGGGTTGGTCCGATTTCATTTTATGAATAATCCGATCACGCACTTCTGGCGCACTCATTTCAGGTAATAAATCATACGTGGCCACCTTTGGCGAACTCACTAAAATTCTACTTTCTCCCGGAAATTCCTTTTCTCTACCTCCATTAAAAAAGAAAGTAACATGCGGGTATTTTTCAGTTTCAGCGATGCGAACCTGCGTCATACCAAATTCAGACAATACCTGACCAAGTGTTTTATTCAAATTGTCTTTCTCAAAAATCACTTTAACATTTTGAAAAGTAGCGTCGTAACTGGTCATTGTATAATACCTTAAACTCAATTTTTTCATGTTAAATTCTGGGAAATCTCGTTGCGTTAGCGCCTGTGAAATCTCCCGCGGTCGATCGGTTCTAAAATTAAAACACAATACCACATCTCCCTCTTCAATTCTTGCAATGGGTTCATTGTTTTCAATAATTACTGTTGGTTCCAAAAACTCATCGGTTCTGTTATTTTCATATTGAAACTTAATTGAATCGGAAGCTGAACTAGCCCTATCACCTAAGCCATGAACCAATAAATCATATGCTGTTTTCACCCTTTCCCAACGATTGTCTCGATCCATCGCATAATATCGACCAACTATAGAGACAATTTTTCCAACGGATGTTTTCAAGTGATTTTCTAAGCGTTCAATACAACCAAGCCCACTCTTTGGATCACAATCTCTGCCGTCTGTAAACGCATGAATAAAGACCCTTTCCACTCCTTGTTGCTTCGCCAAATCGCAGAGAGCGTGCAAATGAGATTGGGAGCTGTGCACTCCTCCTTCAGAAAGCAATCCAATTAAATGTAATTTGCTTGTTTTTGCTTGTTGCATAGCTTCTAGCAAAACCGAATTGGAAAAGAAATCACCGTCACCAATACTTTTATTGATGCGCGTTAATTCTTGGTATACAATTCGACCGGCACCAATATTCAAATGTCCCACCTCAGAGTTTCCCATTTGACCGTTTGGCAAGCCAACATCCTCACCGCTGGTTAATAGAGTAGTGTTGGGAAAGTTCTTAAGCAGAGTATCCATATAAGGTGTATGGGAATGAGCAATGGCGTCCGATTGAGAGCCGTCTCCAATACCCCAACCGTCTAAAATAATTAATCCTAGGTGATTTGTCATATTGGTAGAGTGAGTTGAAAAATAGAGCCCGTTGGCGAATTTTGTTTATACTGAATAGATCCCCCATGTAATTTTAAAAATTCTTGAGCGATAAATAACCCGAGACCACTGCCTTTCTGTGTGCGGGTTTCCTCATTTCCTATGCGGTAAAACTTGGAGAAAATTGCGGCTTGATCTTCCTGTTTTATTCCAATACCTACATCAGAAACGGTAAGTAAAACTTGCGTATCAGTTAAGGATGCATTAATCTGTATTTGGGCATTACCTTGGCTGTATTTCACAGCATTATCTACCAAATTACTCAGCACTGTTTCAATCATAAAAATATCGATATGAATTGTTTTATGTAGAGCATGAATTACTTCAATGGTGGAATGCGGATAGCGTTTTCTAAATTGAACGACAAGTCCATTTAAAAAATGAGTTAAGTCAATGGCTTCTTTTATGGGTTGCAACGCTCGGTTTTCAACTCGTGCAGCATTTAAAATATTATCAATGAGATGCTCCAATCGTTGGTTTTCCTTTAGTGCTTTATTCAATAAATCACTTCGCATTTCTTCACTAGGATTTCGTTTTTGAATGGTTTGCAAATACAATTTATTCGCTGCTATGGGTGTTTTTAACTCATGTGTTACAGAGAGTAAAAAATTGTTTTGTCGCTGTGAAAGCTCAAATTCTTTGCGAATAGATGATCTTATTTTCCATAGACCTATTAACAACATTAAAAAGAAAACAGCGCCCTCACCAACAACCATCATAATTCTCTTGTCAACAATAGAAGCATTGGTGTCAGTAGCCTTTGTTAGCTCAATCAAATGGTAGCCCCACCAAGAAAATTGAAGTATAACATATACGCTTAGTGCGTAAAAGAAAAAGGTGGTTTGCTTCATCACTATTAAAATTCTACCACAAAGTTACGCAAAAGGGATTGATGAATAAAATTCATTCAGCACACCTTAATCTCACAAATAAAAACCCGACACATACAATTATTTGTTTATTTGGTGTAATTACCGATTGTAATGAATAAAGAACGTAATATTGGCGATAATATAAGACTCTTGCGGAAAGTGCGCGGTTTATCTCTAAAATACATGGCCAAAATGCTATCTATCACTCAGCATGCGTCTCCTGTTAAAAGGGCCGATATCGAAATGTCCTCGTCAATAAGGGGCCAATGAATTCCATATCCTGAGGGAGATATTTTGAAAAAAATTCGTTGAATTAAACTAGCCTCCTGAAGTTTCTTTGAAATCTTTTCAAGGGATATTTTAAAAAGATGCCCATCCAATTTCAGTAAGAGATAATCGTTTTCAAAATTGATTTCCTATATTTCGTGTTTTGCTTGCATGTTACTATTTTTTAAAGTAGGAATTTCAAGAATCAACAATTATATCAAAGTGTTGGTAGATTATTTTTTTAATTTCTCTTTTCGCTGCAGGATTTAGATTATCATTTATTCTTCTCCAAAATATACATCAAAATTTTCTCGATCAAATGCGCGCGGTCTTTTCCAGTCACGTTGTGCTTGTGCATGGGATACGGAAAGAAATCCATTTGTTTGCCGGCTTCAACAAACTTTTTGACAAGAGCATAATTGTGTTGCATCACCACTACGTCGTCAATTGTTCCATGGATTAACAGTAAATCTCCCTGTAATTTGTCTGCGTAATTCAACAATGACGCTTTTTCGTATCCTTCTTTGTTTTGTTCCGGTCGATCCATGTAGCGCTCACCGTACATGATTTCGTAATATTTCCAGTCGGTTACCGGTCCTCCAGCTACTCCAGTGGTGAAAACTCCCGGTTGCCGCAACATCAATGAAGTGGTCATAAATCCGCCAAAAGACCAGCCATGAACCGCCAATCTTTTTCCGTCTACATAGGGCAAGGATTTTAAGAAATCAACCCCCAGCAATTGATCTTCCATTTCCACATCACCCAAGCGACGGTGAATTTGAGATTCAAAAGCAAAGCCTCGTTCACCAGAACCATGATTGTCCAACGTGAAAATAATATACCCTTGATTCGCCATCCAATGCATCCATAAATTAGCCCCGTTCAACCACGAATTGGTAACCATTTGTGCGTGTGGACCGCCATACACATAGACCATCACCGGATATTTTTTAGATGGTTCAAAATCAGCAGGTTTGATCATGCGGTAATATAAATCAGCTCCATCTTTGGCTTTTAATGTTCCAATTTCGGTCTGACCAATGATAAAATCATCCAACTTCTCTTTGGAAGTAATAAGCGGTTTGGCCATTTTTCCATTGTTCGTCCACAACATCGCTTTGTGTGGAACGGTTCCACTTGAAAAAGCATCGTAAAAGTAAATTCCATCCGCGGACACAGAAAAAGTATGTGTGCCTTCTTCTTTGGTGATCAATTCTGAGTTTCCATCCATATCAACCGAATATATCAAGGTATTCATGGGATTTGGCCCTGTAGAGGAATAATAGATTGTCTTACCGAATGAACTTGTAGTCAAAATATCTTTCACCACAAAATCATGGTTGGTTAATTGTTTAATCAGTTTACCGTCAAAGTCGTAATAGTATAAATTATCAAACCCACTTTTTTCAGACATCCAAATGAAATTGTTTGAAGTCTTATTTGGAAAATAAGCTGGGTGCTCAGGTTCCACCCATTTGTCATTCGTTTCTTCAAACAGTGTTTTTACAAATTTTCCTGTTTTGGCATCATACACATTCAGCCACATGTGGTTTTGATCTCGATTTACTTCCGCAACTACAATGAATTTTTCATCTGGTGTGAAGGATAAATTACTGAAATAATCATCTTTAGCGCCACGTGGGGTAATGTAAACCGTTTTGTTTTTCTTGATATTGTAAATTCCAACCCTAGGTTCTTCTGATTTTTGACCCGTCATTGGATATTTTATTGAAACTAATTCTCCAGGCGTAGCATTGATGTCTAACAAAGGGTAGCCGTGAACGTTTGCCTCATTTTTTTGATAAAACGCCAAATAGGCACCATTTTCAGACCAAAAAATTCCGTTTGAAATCCCAAATTCGTTTCGTGCAATGGATTGACCTGAAACGATATTTTTATCCGTATTTTTAGTGATTGTTACTTTTTTTCCATCTACTTTTAGCAGGAATAAATTATTCGCAACGGTATAAGCCATTTGATTACTTGTTGCATGAAATGATTGATTTTCAACCCCCTCTTCTACACGTAGAATTTTCTTGCCCGTTTTAGAATTAACATCATAAGAATACACTTTTGCTCCGTCGTTTAATCGGATTTCATGGTCGTTAATCCATTCCATACCGAAGAAATTTCCAAAATCAGTAGTCAACACCATGTTTATATCGGCTATTTTAGCCAGTTCCATTTCTTTTTGTGATGCAACGTCTGATTTGAATAGCGTTGTCCAATCTTTGCTGCAATAGGAATAGGAAGCTCCACCAGGAATCCACTGAAGGTTATTAATTCGATCTGGTGCAAATTTTCGTCCTTGCTGTAAAACGGCATCATTTAACGGAATTTCTTTTTTTTGTGCCAAAGCACTTGTTGAAAATAGGAGAAAGAAAACTAGTTTTTTAATCATTGTCGTTTAATTAATTCGTTAAAATAAGATTCAACTGGGCGACCGGATTCGTAACAATTCAATACAATTTCATCTAAATTATCTTGTAAAATCGTTTCCGGTTCAAATTGGGTGTAAAAATACCATTGTTTATTAAACATCAAAGGTTCTGTTGCTGCTGCTTCGCGCAAATGAGCGGGAAGAACTTTGTTTTTTTCGCCCAATATTTCTCCAAAGGTCTTCACAAATAATGGGTTTTTATATGCTTTTTGAAACTTCGAAATATCTTGTGCCATAGCGTCTCGCACCGTTTCCAAATCATCTTTGTCAATTTCATAAACGCCTCCATACACCCGCATGTGTTCAGGGCCAAATTCAAAGTAAACACCATTTACAGCTTTACTTTTCTTCCCTTCTGGCGTAACTATGGCAGAACACATCATTTTGTAGGGCGTTTTGTCTTTGGAAAATCGGATATCCCGATTAATTCGAAAAATACAATTCTTTACCTCCAATTCGTTAAAAGCAGCATCTTTCTCAGCAAGCGAATGAATAAGGTGCTGAACAAAATCACTGAAGGGCTTCTTCACGTTTTGCTCATATCGTTTTCGATTGAGGT
>CAMAQX010000112.1 GCA_945860455.1 Lishizhenia tianjinensis | reverse complement strand
CATGAGGAAGAACATTTGGATCGACAAAATAAACAATAGATGGATAGGTAAATGCAGAGGATATTGCACCAAGAGAAACATATTTTGAAGCAATGAAAACTAATAGAAATACTGAAAAGCAAATCAGTGCCGCAAATGGTTGAAGTCCTATTAACACACCAAGAGATGTCGCAACACCTTTACCACCTTTAAATTTAGCAAAGACTGGCAACACATGACCAATCATGGAAAATATGGAAGAGATGAGTCGCAATGATATCAAAAAGGTATAACTCATTTCATAAAATTCAGTAAAAATAACTGGAAAAATCGAGGCAATTACGCCTTTTAAGACGTCAATGAAAAGTACAATTATTCCAGGTTTTTTTCCTAATACGCGAAAAGTATTCGTGGCGCCCGCATTTTTACTCCCGTGTTCTCTAACATCTAGCTTAAAATAAAAGCGCCCAATCCATACGGCTGTAGGTATTGACCCAAAAAGGTATCCAATAATTGCCGTAGAGAGCACTAAAACATACTCTATCATTGATTAAAAAATTTCATTAAATAGTTCTTTGATTTCTGGGTTTTCCGCACCGTCATAGCTGAAGTTTTTAATTTTTTTCATTTTGGGTTTAATTTCAAATAGAGTTTTATTAAATAGTTCATCTGTTGTTAGAATCTTTAAATCTCTTGATATTTTATTTGTTTTTAAATCAAAAAAATATTCTGAGTTACCTACGATAAAATTAAGTCCAAAGTTATATTTATTTAACTCCTCTACCGCCAAATCGAGATAGAACTCACATGGCACACTTTTAAAAACAGGCCTATCATACATGCCAATAAGAATTACGTTGGAAGAATTTGATTTTAAACCTCGCCGGTCATTTTTAACATAACTAACCAATTCTAAACCACTTAATATAATGGTTTGCTCCATGTTTTTAGGGAATTTAGGTGTGGTTTCATTTAAAACAGCTTCTCTTATTTTTTCGTAATCTTTTTGATTATTCCAATGTTTCATAGCTCTATCAAAACTAGTTTTATTTAAGTCAGATTCTTTTGTGGCATTCAATTCTTCTGCAACTTTCATTTTTTTTGCTAAATCGACCATTAGTTCTTGATTGACGGGAAAAGAGAATTTTGACGTGAGTGACAAACTGATTTTTTTTGTACCCGTCGCGTCATAACGAACTGTGCCAAATGATTCAATGGATGTTTCACCAACAGGTATTCCAAGTTTAATTTCTCCCTCTCCGTAAATATTACAGTTGTTATTTTCTAAATCCAAAGACAAATAATTATCAGTTGTCAAGGCATCAATGGAAATATTCTCATTCCGTTGCTTGAGTTGTTGTTTCGTCGACACCTGAAATTCATTCTTAACAGCGTTAAATTGCAAATAACCCGTTGCTGAATAGACTAATTCGTCCTCGGGCATATTCGTGAGTGACAGAAAAGTAGTGTATAGATTCTTATTCTCTTTATCCCAATAAATTCCTAACCCGAGAGGTTGATCATCCGTGTTTTTAATTTCCTTACCTACCGGAATTTGAATGTTTAATGGTTGGATTTTGTCTTTAAAGGCCATCCATGATTTTTTGTATTTGCAATCATGAACAATCCGGGTACTACCATCACAATAAATACTGTCTTCGTTTGTCAAAACCTCGATGTTTCCAAAATACTCAAATTGTTTCGAAAGTTTAAATCCACGATTTTCTTTAATGATTCCCGTTGCTTTTGTTTTAAATTCATTGCATAAAATCTGGTCCATTTGAATAAATGAAACTTCCTTTTCTACATCAGTATATTTGTATTTCCCCTTTGCTTTGTAATTAGATTTATCTGTTACTTCTACAGCGCATTGTTCAAATACATGCATTTTGTTGAGTGTTTGAATTTGCGCGTTAACAAGCGGTCGAATCACAGCTTTTTTCTCAATAACTAATCGGTTACTATCTGGGTGTATCAATACATCACCGATTGGCAGATTGACCACCTTTTCACAATAAATATGTTGTGATTTCAAATCGTATCGGGCGTTTAACGATTTAAAGTTTATTTTACGCTCATTTTTAACTTTGGAATCATAACAATAAAAATTGGGAACAACTCCGGATGCGTCCGTTTCAAATGAGGTATGTCCATCATTATTTCGTTCCAAATCAATACTTAATTCATCCATGTACCAGAAGAATTTATCCATTTGGCAATAGTATAAATTAGCAGGAAATTCAATTTGTTCTGTTTTAGATGCATTAAACTCTCCTTTTCTTGTTTTAAAACTAATCTTTGCAGTAACACCATCCGCTTTTAACGCCAACGGGTCTTCTCCTTGTTCTCTGAAGGTGTTTTTCAGAAAGAAACTCGATGTATCCGCTAAGACTTCCCACCTATTAAATTGATAAAATTTAGAATACATAGAGGCAGATTTAAATCCCATTTCTCCATTCCCTGTCATTCCCTTTTCGGAAAATACTAAAGTTCCCGCTAAATGAGCTTCGTTATTGAATAACCGCATTGGATTATCATTGGTAGATGAAGCTTTAAGTAATTTTAATTTAGGTAAGTAGCAGATATAGGATCGATCATTATAAACATCGGGTAATTGAAGTTTTTCTTCTGTTGGATTATTAATGAATTTAGCAATTCCTATGGTTGAGTCAGGTAAAAATGTTAATTTATTCGACTCTGCAGTAGCCTCCACAAATTGAATTGTTCCGGCTCCCTGAAGTCCATTTCCAGAAAGAATAATTTTATTTTTATAGTTTGTATTTCCTTCGTAAAATTTAAAGCCATTTTCAGGTGCTTGCGTTGAAAATCCGAATGAATAGTCATCCATTATCCGTATGTCCTCTTTTATTTTGGGGAAAATTCCAGCTGATGTAAGTTCACCTTTTAATACAAGTGATTTCTCATTGAAGTTATCCAAACTGTCTAATTCAAATGGATCAATTGTTACATAAAATCGAGTGGAATCATATGCTCCTTTTAATAGATTGTTGTAGAAAATAGAACAAGGTTTGCTTAGTGTTAATTTGGGGTAATCCGAGAATAAAGTATTTTTACCCGATCTGTTTTTTACGTCATCAACGTTAAGTATTCCGGTTACATTAGTTAACTCTGAAATCATTTGTATTGGCTCCCCATTTTTTTCTTTTTCTGTAAATGGTCTAACGGTTAATGAAACTTTTTTAGCGTTCTTAATCTGAAATGAATTTGTTAGATAATTGAATTCACCAATTTCAGACGTGATAGCCATTTTTCCTGAATGAATAATTCCATCGAAAGAAAAATTGCGATTAGCTTTGATTGTTAATTGCAAATCCGTCGGTGAAACATAAGTTGGTTGGTTTACAGCTAATGTCAAATAATCAACTCCATCAATGATTAAGTGAGATGTATTTAGGTCTAAAATGGCATAAAAAGGCAACTTTTTTCTTCGATTATCATTGGATAGCATTTGAGAATAATCGGATAGAAGATTTGAATCTGATTTGATTGCTTCGAGTTCTTGTTGAGAAAAGTTTTTTAATTGTGGAGACAAATCACTTGTAAAACTCAGGTTGTCAAAATCTCGATTACCAGATTTATAGTCGACGTATTTAAAAAGTTTATCATTCACTTCAACTGATTTCTTTTCTACATTATATTGAATAAATCCATGCACGGCCATTTCGAGTATTAATGGTTTACATTGAGTAATAAATTTATTAATTCCACTTGCAAATTCTCCTTCTGTAAATACTTTCGTGTTTTTTTCAAGCGCATATTTTGCGGCTAGTGTTAATGGGTTTACGGCATCCATTCCTTTAAATGATTCAAAGAGTTTTTCATCAAAATAGTCTTTTGATTCAAATTTTGCGTTACGTAAATCGATTGGTGCTCCATAATCGTATGTGAATCGAATTTCATTTGTTCCAATTGCGTATAAAATTCGTTGAGCATGAATATCAAGTTGATGATACGAATCTTCAAACGGAGCAAAACCTCTTCCTTTTGAAGGGCGCGCAATTTCAATTTCCTTGGTTGAATTATTGTAATTGAAATTAATCGAATTATGTGAAATAGAATCCTTACCAATTAAAATCTTAATAGCCGTCTGATTGGATTGTATGGAATTAATTGTAAATTGAAAAACATCAGCTTTTGCTGTGATGAATGGACTTTTATTTTTTTTAATAATAACTTGAGCGGGATGTTCATTGTCACCTTTTCCAATGAGTTTTTCTCCTTCAATTAAAAAACCACCTAAATAATCAATTCCATCCATTATGTTTGAAACCTTTTCTTCTTTGGTATAGGAATAAAAACGAGGGTAGATTCGATCAACATCTCTTAAATACGTCGCAGTTCGATCCTCAATGGTACCAAACACAGGATTCTGGAAGTAAGGAGCCGTTAATTGAACAGAATCAAGTTTTACTTCTGAACCCTTTGTATTTATTTGATAGTTTTCTTTTAATGAGGCGAACATTTTTTTTTCATCCACCCCAGTTTTGGACCAATTAATAGTTCCTCCAGAGCCAATCCATTTTTTTGTTTGAATATCTAGTTGTCCATTTGTTTTATGGATAACAATACTATCCAGAGCATTTGAACCGGTTGATTTTTCAGTCATTAAACAAAGGAGATTCCCATTTTCTAGTTCGACGCTGATAGTTGTTCCATATTCGAATAAAAAATCACCATTAGTATAAAACCACTTTGAATTACCCGCATCGGATATTTTACCGTACAAAAAAAACTGAATAGAAAATTTCAGAAAGTCATCGGTACTCTTGTTCTTAGTTGAAATTAATTGATCAATTACATCATGCCAATTCTCCAGCTTTTCAGAACTTGTCTCTTTAGAGATTAAATGGTTGTATGAATATAAATAATTAAAAATATCTGGATATGATTTTAACAAGTTTTCTTGCATAGAATTGCAGGTATTGATAATTTGCGTAAAAGTTGCGTCGTCAATTTTTCCATTTTTTAAAAGATTATCCTTCAATAAATCATTGGGAAAATTTTTCACCTTATCTGATTCATTGTCCGCGTAAAGGTCATTAAGATGTTTAATAAATTTTTGTTTGTCCGTTGGAAATGACTGTGCCGTGATAAAAACGCACTTGATTAAGATGAAAAGAATGAAAAGCTGTTTCATAAAATAAATTGTAACATTGAAGGTAATCATTTTTAATCTATAAAAGATAAAATCAAACAATTTGTAAGCACGATTAACCTTTGAATAGAATAACGTAACAAATATTACTATTAGTTTTCGTTTTTTTTAGAAAAAAAAGCAATTGGTTATTGCAGATAAAAAAAAAAGACATACATTTGCAATCCGAAATTTGGGGTACGTTCTTTAACTTATCGTTAACAAAACACTTGCCGATGTAGCTCAGTTGGCCAGAGCAGCTGATTTGTAATCAGCTGGTCGGGGGTTCGAATCCCTCCATCGGCTCAGAGTGTTGGGGGTGTCGCATAGTGGCTATTGCAGCAGACTGTAAATCTGTCACCGTTTGGTATCGTTGGTTCGAGTCCATCCACCCCCACCAAGGTAGTATTATTTAAGCGGGAGTAGCTCAGTTGGTAGAGCTTCAGCCTTCCAAGCTGAATGTCGCGAGTTCGAGTCTCGTCTCCCGCTCAATAATTTCTGCCGGTGTAGCTCAGGGGTAGAGCGCTTCCTTGGTAAGGAAGAGGTCACGAGTTCAAATCTCGTCATTGGCTCTACAGTATTAATGAAACAACAGTGTCTTTGAGATACTTTGTAATATAAAGGTTTAACTAAAATTATTAACCGTAACAATTTTTAAAAAATGGCAAAAGAGAATTTTGATCGTTCCAAGCCTCACGTAAACATCGGAACAATTGGTCACGTTGACCACGGTAAAACAACTTTAACAGCAGCAATCTCTAGCGTTTTAGCTAGTAAAGGTTTGGCGGCTGTTCGTGATTTCTCCTCAATTGATAATGCTCCTGAAGAGAAAGAACGTGGTATTACTATTAATACCTCACACATTGAGTATGCAACTGTTAATCGTCATTACGCTCACGTAGATTGTCCAGGTCACGCGGATTACGTAAAAAACATGGTTACTGGAGCAGCACAAATGGATGGAGCTATTTTGGTGGTAGCTGCGACTGACGGTCCAATGCCTCAAACGCGTGAGCACATTCTTTTGGGTCGCCAAGTTGGTGTTCCTAGAATGGTAGTTTTCATGAATAAAGTGGATTTGGTTGATGATCCAGAATTATTGGAATTGGTGGACATGGAAATCCGTGAGTTACTTTCTTTCTATCAATATGACGGAGATAATGCTCCAGTTATTCAAGGTTCTGCACTTGGGGCACTTAATGGTGAACCAGAATGGGTTGCGAAAATTGAGGAACTAATGGATGCGGTTGATACTTATATTGAACTTCCTCCGCGTGATATTGACAAAGCTTTTTTAATGCCAGTTGAAGATGTATTTACGATTACAGGTCGTGGTACTGTAGCAACAGGAAGAATAGAAACTGGAATTATAAATTCAGGAGATCCAGTTGAAATTTTAGGTATGGGTGATGATAAATTAACATCAACTGTAACTGGAGTTGAAATGTTTCGCAAAATATTAGATAGAGGTGAAGCTGGAGATAATGTTGGTCTTTTGTTGAGAGGTATCGAGAAAACTCAAATTAAACGTGGAATGGTTATCTGTAAAGCAGGTTCAACAACTCCTCACAATGAGTTTAAAGCAGAGATCTATGTATTGAAGAAAGAAGAAGGTGGTCGCCACACCCCTTTCCACAATAAATATCGTCCGCAGTTTTATTTTAGAACGACAGACGTAACAGGAGAGATATTTTTAACTGATGGTCGTGAAATGGTTATGCCAGGAGATAACGTTACTATCAATGTGAAATTGATCGTTCCGATTGCAATGGATAAAGGTTTACGTTTTGCAATCCGTGAGGGAGGTAGAACAGTAGGTGCAGGTCAGGTTACTGAGATTATCGCTTAATTAAGTATCATATTAGCTAGTCGAGGGGGGGGATTTATATTCCCCCTTTTTAAACCATACGGGTGTAGCTCAGCTGGTAGAGTAGTGGTCTCCAAAACCATTGGCCGTGGGTTCGAATCCTACCACCCGTGCAAATTGAATTAACGAATTGAATTGTGATGAAAATTAAAGAATATTTTACTGAAACTTATAACGAAATGATGCATAATGTATCATGGCCAACATGGAAAGAGTTACAAAGTAACACAATAGTTGTTGTTGTGGCTTCAGTTCTTTTCTCTGTTTCAATTTTCGTAATGGATTTAGTATTTGGTATTACAGGAGATTCTGGTTCAACTTGGAGGGGATTAGTGGGGATGATTTATAACATGTTTTAATTTCTCGTTTAATGGAAGAAATAAAAAAACGTTGGTATGTAGTACGCTCTGTGAGTGGAAAAGAGAAAAAGGTAAAAGAATACCTTGAATTAGAAATTAGTAGGCATAATTTGAATGACTACGTTTCTCAAGTGCTTATTCCAACCGAAAAAGTATTTCAGATTCGTAATGGAAAGAAAATTTCAAAAGAAAGAGCTTACTTACCAGGATATGTCTTAATTGAAGCGGCGCTCGTTGGTGAAGTAGCCCATGTTATTAAAAATATCACTAACGTCATTGGGTTCTTAGGCGCAGCCAAAGGAGGGAGTCCTGTACCTATGAGGCTTTCAGAGGTTAATCGTATATTGGGTAAAGTAGACGAATTATCTGAAAATGAAGAGGAAATGAAAATTCCTTTTACCATTGGTGAATCCGTTAAAGTTATCGATGGACCATTTAATAACTTTAGTGGTGTTATAGATGAGATTAATGAAGATAAGAAAAAATTAAAAGTTATGGTTAAGATTTTTGGGAGGAAAAACCTACTAGAGCTTAGCTATATGCAAGTTGAAAAAGAAGTTTAATTTGTATTAACCGTAGGAGTGAAGAGTCGATTAAA
>CAMAQX010000111.1 GCA_945860455.1 Lishizhenia tianjinensis | reverse complement strand
CAAAGTAGGATGGAGGAGGTAAAAGTCCGTTGGTAACCTCATGAATAAATTCATTTTCAGTCATGTCTTGCCGTAAGGCATAATTGGTTTTTTTCTGATTACCAAGCGTATCCGAGGTTTCTCTCGACATGTTTTTCCCGCATGCGCTTCCCGCTCCATGTGCTGGATATACCGTTATGGAATCAGGTAATGTCATGATTTTTGTGCGCAAGGATTTATATAGCAAACCTGCTAATTCTTCTTGCGTCATGGTTGCCGACTTTTGAGCCAAATCCGGCCTTCCAACATCACCAATAAATAAAGTATCACCCGAGAATAGAGCGTGTTCCTTGCCATTTTCATCAAACAATAGGTAACAACTAGACTCCATCGTATGGCCAGGTGTATGCAACACTTTAATGCTGATTTTTCCGACTTTCAATACTTCACCATCAGATGCAATATGAACTGGATAGGATGGATTAGCATTAGGTCCATAAACAATGGTTGCTCCCGTTTCTTGATATAGATCCAAATGCCCACTAACAAAATCGGCATGAAAATGTGTTTCCAAAATATATTTGATTGCAACACCATCTTGAGTTGCGCGATTAATATACGGCTGAGTCTCACGAAGAGGATCAATAATTACTGCTTCATTTTCTGAAACAATATAATAAGCTCCTTGAGCAAGACAACCGGTATAAATTTGTTCTATTTTCATATTATTTATTTCCTGGTTTCATTTTCTGCTGATTTAGAGCTGAAAAAGTTTTTGTTCTCTGAATAAAATTAGCCCAAAGAATACTACCAGAGTATATTCCTTTTGGCTTTTTTTTATATTTTTTTAATGCTCTTCTTTTTTGATACATTTTTGAAAAGTTGGAGTAAATGGCAACATGAGCCAAAAAAACCACCCAAAAGAATTTCCATTTTCCTTCAAATAAGAATTTTATTGCAGCAATTCCATCCAACGCCATTCTTCTCAATAATTTAGGTATTAAAAAACCGGGATGGTTCTTTATGAGCATAAATAAATTGTTGCGAAAGTTTAAATAGAGCTTTGTAGGTGATTCATAACCCATAGTTCCTCCGCCGAGGTGATAAACGGTTGATGAAGGGATTACTTTAAATTCTAATCCTGATCGTTGAATTCGCCAGCAAAGATCTATTTCTTCCATGTGTGCAAAGAAATCCGCATCAAACCCCTTCATTTCACTGAAAACAGAATTCCGAATCATAAAAGTGGCCCCAGATACCCAAAAAACAGTCAATTCGGTTTCGTATTGTTTTGAATCTACTTCAACAGTATTAAAAATTCTACCTCGGCAAAAAGGAAAATAATCAACATCCATAAATCCACCACAAGCACCGGCATGTTCAAAAGAATTAGGGTTTTGAAACGATTTTATTTTGGGCTGACAACCCGCAATTGTTTTGTTTTGCATCGCCGCAATTAATGGAATAAGCCAATTTTCGGTAACCTCCACATCGCTGTTTAATAAAACAACTAACTCTTCCGAGATAGATAGCATCCCTTGATTATAGCCACCTGCAAAACCAAAATTCGATTCATTGATGATGATTTCTATTTCTGGATAACTGGATCTGATAAAAGAAACCGAGTCGTCTGCAGAGGCATTATCAATTACATAGATTTTGGCAGACTGGGAGTGTTTTGTAACAGATGGAAGAAATTGTTCTAAATGACTTTTTCCGTTAAAATTCAAAATTGCAATAGCAACAGTTTCCATACTAATATTGCCTGAATAGGTCGTTGCTGTTACCTCCAAAATGTTGCTGGTTGAATTGATTTGGATTATCTACTGATCCATTTACTGTGTTCCGTTTGGATAAAATCGCTTGCCACCCTAGATTTTTAGTTTCGCCAATCATATCTGAGTGAAGTAATCGGTAAGTATTGTTCACTAGATCTGGATTATAGAAAATAAATCGTTTGTTACTGAACATTCCAATTTTATTATATTGCCAAATTTCATAAGGGTATTCAGATGGAGAAGTTTCTTTTTGAACAACTGTAGTTGGCGATCCATATTTTAAATAAACTCTCCCACGATCCGTTTCATAACCGTCTTGAAAATTATTTGAATAAATACGCTGAACGTATTGTACTTGCTGTTTGTATGACATCCATGCATCGTATGGTTTTGTAGCATTTGTTTTTATCCAATAGGCTTGGATGTGTTTTCTTCCTTGGGCAATATCTTTTAATTTTAGTGTGGAAATGATGTTCAGTATTTCGGCTTGTCGGGAAATAGGCAACAAACTTTCCAAATAAAAAGCAACGCTATCATCAGAAATTGATTGTTGAAATGCTGGATCTAACACAATGTTGTCCATCGATACGTTTAATTCAATATCATTACTTCTCTCAAAACTATAGGATTGACGAGCTCTTTCTTTTTTTGATCGATCTAAAATTGAATAAATCAGCTCATATTTACCAGTGCCTAAATTTGTGATGTCAATTCCTCGAATAAGCGGAACAACAGGTGCAATCTTGTGTTTTGAGAATGTTTCAAATTCAATGAGGCCATTCAAAGAACCTTCCTGAATTATTTCTTGCTTCAGAACGAATTGAGAATCAGATAATAAAGCAGAATTGTATATTTCTAAATAAACAGGGAGGGTTGATAATTGATTAGGGAAGAAATTGGATAAACGGGGAAGAATATAATATCCTGATTTCGTGAAATTTGAGGATTCTTCCGTTTTTTTGGCAAATTCGGCAACTTCAATGTCCGAAAACGAAATTTGATTATTCAAGTTCTTGGTCATAATTTCACTTTCGGTAGTAATTGCTTTTGAATTTGGATTTAGAACATCAGTTAGTTCAATTTTTAAATTATTCTTACCTGAAGGAATCGCAAAACGAATAACATCGTAAAAATCTTCAACTATGCTATCTTTCATCAATGGAGATTCTAAAATATAAACATCCGAAAAATGGACAGAATCTTTGTGACTAACTTGTATTCGAACGGCTATTTTTCCTTGTAGTCCGCCAGATTTTCCCTCGAATTTTACCGATCGGGCAACAAATTGAAGATAAACTTCAACGTAATTTCCAATTTGATCCGTGTAAAATTGCTTTGTGTCTAAATAAGCTTTTAATTGACCAAAACTAGTGTTGCTGATTAATTGAAGGGCAAAAACGCATACTATTACAACTGATTTCATAAGTTAAATTTAACTATTTTTTCATTCTCAATCTAATTCAATACGAAGTTTTTGAATCAATTGTCGATTGTATGTTTCTATTAAATATTTCAAATAGTTTGGTGTACATTTCGATATACATTTGGTGTAATGTTTCAAACGATGTTCGATATGGTCTTGCAGTAATTGAATGAATTGGATTGCTTCTTCTAAATCTTTGGTTGCTTCTGAGATAACCTCAGCATGATTGGCCATAGATTCCTCAATAGCCACTCTTCCTTTTAACCCATTATCAATTGCGTAATAATAGGCATCTGCAATACTAAATTCAATGAGTTTTTGGGTATTCAGTATTTCTTTGAAATGTTTAGGGAATTCATATTCTACTTCAAATTGAATATCCTCTATTTCAGAAACCCTTGATTCAAGGAATTTTTCAGGAAAACGAAACGCATCTTGCCAATTAATGTAATCTTGCCAATGCCCAAATCGCCTAACATTATTCCCTAAATCTATGATCTTAAATTCGTTTTTATGTGGCAATCTTCTTGAGCCTCGACCAATCATTTGATGATAAAGTGTCAGCGACCGAGTGGCTCTATTTAGTATAATGGTTTCAACGGTGGGTTCGTCAAATCCTGTGGTTAAAATACCAACTGAAGTGAGAATTGCGTCTGGTGTTTCTTTGAACCATCGAACAATATCTTTTCTGTCCTTATCACTAAAAGTGGAATCTAAGTGCCGGATATTGTGTTTCAGTTTCTTAAATGATTCTTCAACTCTTCTTGATGTTTCAATTCCTGCATTGAAAATTAGTACTTTTTGTCCGCGTGCAATTTCCTCGTAGGCAAAAATTAATTTTTCTTGCATAAAATAATTTCCATATACGATATCCATACTATTTACCGTAAAGTCACCATGAGTTCCAATTTTAAGCCCATGTAGATTTACATCATACGTATATGTTTTGCCATCTGCTAAATATCCTTTTTCAATTAGTCCAGATATACTTTCTCCAACCACGAGCTTGTTGTAATTGTCTCGCAAGGGTAAAGCTTTATTACTACTGAGTGGAGTGGCAGTTACTCCCAGAATATTACAATTGTCAAAAAATTGGAATAATTTCCTAAAACTATTGTAGTGAGCCTCATCCACGATAACAAGTCCGATGTCCTGAAGGAATTGATTGTCTTCATTTAATCGATTGTGTAGGGTTTCAACCATCGCAATAAAGCAAGAGTATTCGCCTTGGTCCGGAATAGTTTTTACTTCAGAATTAATGATCTTGCTGCGCACCCCTCTTGCATCGAGCTGCTTAGATGTTTGGATGGATAATTCAATACGATGTGTTAACACAAGTACCTTTTTTTTCCATTCCTCAATATATTTTCTGGTTAATTCAGAAAAAATCACAGTTTTACCACCACCTGTCGGTAACTGATATAACAAGTTGAACTGGTTACCGTTTTCGCGGAGTTCATCTAAAATGGACCCAACTGTATTTACTTGGAATGGGTATAATTCCTTCGCCTCGTATAAATCAAAATCTATCATTCCTTTGTCTCAAAAATTGGACCTCAAAGGTACTGCCTTTAATTGAAACAAGCACGAGAATTATGCAAATGTTCTGTTAATATTCTAAAGTAATCCTTTTACTCGTAAAAATTCATCCAATGATTCAATGTCGCTAAAAAGTACTTCGCGCGCCTTGCTGCCTTGAAATGAGCCAATTATCCCCATTCCTTCCAATTGATCAACGATTCGGCCAGCTCGATTATATCCTAATTTTAATTTTCTTTGCAACAAACTTGCTGAACCTTGTTGACTGATTACGACAATTCTTGCAGAGTCTACAAACATGGAATCAATTTCTGCCATATCAATATTTCCATTTCCTGCATCCTCATCTCCTTGATATTCAGGTAGAATAAGTGCTTCTGGATAAGCCCTTTGCGAACCAATGAATTCACAAATTTCCTCCACTTCATCTGTGTCAACAAATCCACATTGCAAACGCTTCACGTCCGAGCCTGTAGATATCAACATGTCTCCTCTACCGATTAACTGATCTGCACCGGATGCGTCCAAAATGGTGCGTGAATCAATTTTTGATAATACACGGAAAGCTATTCGAGCAGGGAAATTTGCTTTTATCATACCCGTAATCACATTTACAGATGGTCTCTGCGTTGCCACAATCAAATGGATTCCAATCGCTCTGGCCAACTGCGCTATTCGCGCAATAGGATGTTCAACTTCCTTACCTGCTGTCATGATCAAGTCCGCAAACTCATCAATAAGCACAATAATATACGGCAGGTATCGATGCCCGTTTTCAGGGTTTAAGCGTCGTTTTATGAATTTATCATTGTATTCCTTGATTGTTCTTACACCTGCATCTTTTAATAAACCATAGCGGTAATCCATCTCAATGCACAACGAGTTTAGTGTATTAACCACTTTTGAAGTGTCTGTGATAATGGCATCCTCTTCTCCAGGTAATTTTGCGAGAAAATGCCGTTCAATTTTATTGTATAGTGTTAATTCTACCTTTTTTGGATCGACTAAAACGAATTTGATCTGGGAAGGATGCTTGCGGTATAAAATTGAAATTAATATAGCATTTAATCCAACTGATTTACCTTGTCCTGTAGCGCCAGCAACTAATAAATGGGGCATTTTGGTAAGGTCAAAAACAAAAGTTTCATTTGTGATTGTTTTACCCATAACAACAGGTATTTCGCCATCAAAATTTTGAAATTTCTCTGAGGCAATCAAAGACCGCATACTCACCATTTCTGGATTTGAGTTTGGTACTTCAATACCGATAGTTCCTTTCCCGGGAATTGGGGCTATAATTCGAATGCCAAGGGCGCTTAAACTCAAGGCAATGTCATCTTCCAAATTTTTGATTTTTGAAATTCGAACACCGGGTGCAGGTACAATTTCATACAACGTAACAGTTGGTCCAACAGTCGCTTTGATTTTTGATATATCAATTTTATAATAAGAAAGAGTTTGAACAATTTTATTACTGTTCGATTCAAGTTCTTCTTTATTTATATTTACCACACCGCTTCCATAATCTTTCAACATATCAATTGAAGGCAAGGTGTAATCGGATAAGTCCATTTTCGGATCATACTCGCCAAATTCTTTTACCAAACGTTCAGCTTGAGTTAAATCATCTGAATTAGTTTCTATTTTTTGGGTTGTAATAGGTACAATGTATTCATTTTCAAGAACTTCAATCTCAAGGCCCTCATCAAGTATAGAATCCTCTTCATTATTATTCACCTCAATTTCCATTGGAATCTTTCCTAAGTTTTTCGCCTCATCATCCTTAAATACTATGGGTTCAGAAATGTATTCATTTTCAATTTCTTCGTCTCTGATCGGATTAATAATAGTGAAATCCGTATTATCCTCTTTTGGAATAATTTGATTTTTTTCTGATTTAATTTTACGTTCAGTGAAAGCTGGAGATTTACGATCTTGAAGTAACGACAACAGTTGTGCGTAATTAGGCTTGAATAATAAGGTGATTAGAATGTAAAAAGTAGCTAAGTGCACGATGATAGTTCCAAAATCCCCAAGTACTAAGTTCAACCATTGGTTAGTGAAATAACCGACACTTCCTCCCAAAAAGTTTACTGCATAAGCAAAATAGCCAAGAAATAAGGAAGCCCAAACGGCTAGTAAAATGGTTTTAATTGTAGTAGAACGTAATGGCAATATCGTTTTATCAAACAAGATTTTTATACTGAATAGTATTAGTAAAAAGCAAAAGGCAAATGAGGAAACTCCAAACAACCCGTAAATAAAAACATGAGAGGTCCATGCTCCTAATTTACCCAACCAATTGTCAACAGGCGTATTCTCACTAAGGAAAATAAACTCTACGAACCCTTTGTTTAAAACGCGGTCTTGATCATTTTTCCAAGTGAAAACATAAGAAATACAAGCTGCAAAAAGAAATAAGGAAGAAATAAAAAGAAGGGTTCCGACTATCGTTTTTATTTTGGCAGCATCAAATTTTAGTTGTGGTAAAGATGTCTTATCGTCTGATTTTTTGTCTGTATTTTTTGGCTTTGTTTTTCTTGGTTGTTTAGCGCGTTGAGAGACACTATCAAAGAGATCTTCGATTTCAGATTCATTATCAGGTATGTATTCGTTTTCTGCCATTGTTTAATAATTCGCTGACTACGAAAGTAAAGCTAGATTTTAAAGAATTTACGCAGAATTAATTGAACTATACACAAGTTGATGTTAGCAAAGCCAAATCAAATGAACTGGTATTATCTTGGATTGAACTTATACCAGCTTATATTCTTTAATTTCCATCAAAAATTCAGGGTGTGTCTCAATGTGGTTTCCGATAACCACAATACTTGCCCCTGCTTCATGATAGTCTTTTATTTGCTGAATACTTTTTATTCCTCCACCCACAATAACGGTTGTTCCAATTTCCGAAATCATGCGAACAGCCGCTACAGGTACGCTCGTTTTTGCGCCACTTCCAGCATCTAAGTATGTTGCTTTATGACCAAGAAAACTACCGGCTAATGCTGTTTTATAAATAATAGCATGCCGAGTTGATGGTATCGGTGTAGTTTGACTTACATAGGCTACGGAGCTATTTGTTCCTCCATCGATTAACAAGTAAGATGTTGGGATAACGTTTAGTTTCATTTCCGCTATGTCTTCAGCCGATTCTATTTGACTTTCGATTAAATAATAAGGATTGCGTCCGGAAATTAAACTTAGGAACAAAATTGCGTCTGCCTGAGGAGACAATTGTTTAGGTGAACCAGGGAATATAATGAGTGGAA
>CAMAQX010000110.1 GCA_945860455.1 Lishizhenia tianjinensis | reverse complement strand
ATGGTGGGACGAGATGGATCAACATAAATAACTTGTATTATTTATCCCTAACCACTTTCAAAAGAAAGTTGGTTGCTACCACCTCCACCCATTCCATTCATCTATTTGATTTAAAGAAATTTGAACATTAAAAAATGGAGAACCGAAATCAGCCCTCTTTTCATCAAGTTTCACGAAACCTAATCAAATAGAAAAGGAGCACTTGTTCCCGATTACTCCTTACTTTTTATTACTAAACTTTTAAAAATTCCCTCGCAAAGTAAGAATGAAATTTCTTCCCGGAGAAGAAATATTAGAAGCAAAATTGCGGTAATTTTGATCCATGATATTTTCACAAGCAGCTTGAATCGCCAGATTTTTATTAAAATTATAACCTACTCTTAAGTTCAATGTAAACCAACCTGGCATTCCTTGAGGCAAAGCATACGAATAATTGTCTTCTCCATTTATGTTATAATCTGCCAATCTTTTCCAACCAGAAAAATTTGTAAAAATTTCAGCTTTGAATTTTTGAACTTGATAGGTCAAACTCACTTTACCAAATATCGGCGGTATATGATCCAAGGGATATGTAATTGAGTCTGTTTGTATTCTACCTCGGGTATAATTTATCGTTGCAAGAATAGAAAAATACTCTCCTAATTTCCCGCTAATAAATCCTTCAATACCATAAACAGATGCACTCCCTGCATTGGTTGTTGTCATCACTTGACTATATGTGCCATCATAATCAATTGAATCTAATCCATTATATAGTGAATTTTGAACAGTTAACGCATTTTGAAGAAGCGTATAATACCCATTAACTCCAATGTTAATTGATTTAGCAAAATAATGATTAATTCCTAATTCAGCTGAATAGGAATATTCCGGTTTTAAGTTTGGATTAGGAACAACCACTTTTCCCGGAACTGATTCAAATACTTTCGTTAAATCATCCACATTTGGCGCTCTAAATCCTGTTGATCCGGTTGCTGTTAATCTCCATTTTTCAGAAGGCATATAAATCAATCCAATATTTCCATTAACTGCGGAATTATTTTGATTGATTGAATTAAAAGGAAATGGGAAGAACGTTTTATCGTTAAACATAGCTGCTAAACCAACGTTAGAAAAACGAAGACCGTCATTCAGGATCAATTTATCTGTGATTTCCCAAGTATGTGTGGCATAAGCTGCGACTGCATTCATAGAAGATCCACCATCTGGATAACGCGTATCTATTATTGCAGTTGTATCCGCGACAATATTTTCTGCATAAGCTGTAGAATTTACTTTATTCAAATAGGCATCTAATCCATATCTGATTTCATGCTTGGTAACTTTTTTAACGAAATCAGCATTGAATGTGAAAATATCCAATTTTTCGATTCGATGATTCAACAACTCTTTTTTGAATTTTCGATCCATTCTACTTTCTTCAATTGATTGATAACCTAAAATGATACGCGCATGGTCATATAATTTATTTTTATTGGTCAATTCTAATGTATGAGATCCAAGTAATCTAAATTGAGGGCCATAATACCATTCAGCAAATTTTGGCTTACTACCGTTCATAAGAGTCAATCTATCATATCGATCAATTTTACTTGAATTGGATAATTGGAAATTTAATTTATGAGTCATCCAATCATTTTGCTTAAAGGTAAACTTTTGCAAAATATCATATTGAGTATATCCTGAACCAACCTGAAGATTCGTATCCGCATTGACCATCATAGAATCCACCCCATTTATACGGTCGACATACCATGGTCTGGATCCGAAATTTCCTACCAACGGACTTCTAACAGCACCTTGACGAAGATCACCATAATTGGAATACGTGAATGAGGTTAACGATGCAAATCGCTTTGAACCTATAGAAACATTTGCATTGGCGGCAAATCCATTAGCAGCAGAGAAATAGCGAGTATATGCACCACCTTTAACAAGAATATCATCCGTTGAACTTAATGTTGGATTTTTAGTCGTAAAAGACATAACGCCTCCAATCGCATCTGAGCCATAAACGACAGATCCAGGGCCAAAAACAACCTCTACCCGATCCATCATCGAATTATCCAAGGTAATTATATTTTGTAAATGCCCCCCGCGGTAAATTGCATTGTTCATGCGAATTCCGTCCACAACCATTAACACTTTATTAGTTTCAAAACCACGTATTATGGGACTTCCTCCACCCAATTGACTTTTTTGAACAAAAACATTTCCTGAATTTGACATCACATCTGCCATGGAACTTTGATTTTGAAACTGGAGCTCTGAACTTTTTAATACTTGAATTTTCTGAGCCACATCTTTCTTTTTTTCCTCCACTTTAGAAGCCGAAATAACGGTTTCTTCAAAAGTATTTGCATTTGATTTCAATCCGATTTTATGTTTTCTCTCCATTATTAGAGAATATGACACTATAATAGATTCAAAATCAGGATGATAAATGGAAAGCATCGTAGAAGAAAATAAGTCACTCACAGGGATGTTTCCTTTTTGGTCGGAGACCAAATTTTGATTATTCAAACTCACTTGAACTCCTGCAATTGGCTGCCAAGTACTTTCATCATAAAAATGTATGATATGTTGTGCGTTTAGGGTGTACACAAAACCCATTAGAAGACCTATAAAGGTCAATATTGACTTTATCATATTTTATTTATTAAAACTTATTTTGCTTAATGATTAGGCAAATTCACCATTCGGTGGAGGAGTTTCAATAAAGAGATGACTTTGTGATAGAAGATCAAAATAACTATATCGTAGTTTTGCACTAATGGATAATGGTTTTTGAATAATTGGTTCAATGGTAAGATTGGTTAACAAATAAACCCCAAATACGAATTTCGACCATTTTTTTAAAGGTCTGCCTGAATTCGGGTTTGCCAAATTTACCGAAACATATTGATCCAACTTTTTAAATAATTCAGTTTCTTGATCATCAGAAACACACTGTAATTCGATTAATCCTCCTCTCAAATCTTGTCTCCAAACAACATCATAAAAATGACCGTCCTTTTTGAACTCATTTTTTTTTGTCCAGGTCAAAGATTGGATTTCTTTAGCAGAAAATTGAAAATAAACAAGCTGATTTAATGGAACGGCCTCCTTGGATAATTTCTTCAATTCTTTTCTAACCCAACTTGATTCTATCTCAAATTCAAGTAGATACCCCCCTATTTGCCAAAGGAATAAAAAAAGTAATAGAAAAGAAATTAGCTTACGCATAGTCAAATGTATAATTTTGCTTTGTAACAAAAAAACGGTATGAAAGAAAACACACTTACGATTCAAAAAACAGCACGCTATTTTACCCACGGTAATTTGGATGAAGCGAGTTCATTACTTATTTGCTTTCATGGATATGGGCAATTACCTACTTACTTTGGACGAAAATTTGAAACCGTAGATAAGAACTATTTTGTAGTAATTCCAGAAGGATTGCATCGATTCTATTTGGAAGGCTCAGCCGGAAGAGTTGGTGCCTCATGGATGACCAAGGAAGCAAGAGAACAAGACATTCAGGATAATATGAATTATTTGAAACAACTTTTGGATAATTTAACAAGCAAAAAATCATTCGAAAAAATCATTCTTCTAGGTTTTTCTCAAGGAGGAGCCACTGCCACTCGATTTTATGTTAATCAGTTAAATATCCACCATTTAATACTCTGGGCATGTGTTTTTCCTCCTGATTTACATATTGAAGAGGAGATTAATTTTGAACCCAACAAAAATTACTTTGTTCTCGGTTCAGAGGATCAATATTTTAATGAAACAGAACAAATAAACACAATTAAATTCTATAAAAAAAAGAATTTTAAAATTTTACAATATTATGGTAATCACTCAATTGAGCCATCAATATTAAATGATTTATTGAACAAACTAAAATAGTTTTTGTCGTTTGAGTAAATAGCGCAATAGCACTTGATCATAACCTTGATTTATGTCAGCGGGCATAAAATCAATTCGATTATTTAAACTTCGTAAAGCTAACTCATCAAAGTACTTTTTTATCGATTTAGTGTACTCTTCCTTGATTTCAGCAGGTTGAATTTTCATTCGTTCACCAGTTTCCATATCCACCAAATTATAAGGTCGATTACCTAACTCAAAATCAACTTCCATTTTCTGATCAACCACATGAAAAAGAATTACTTCGTGTTTGTTGTGACGCATGTGTTCTACCGCTTGAAATAATTCGTCCGCTTTCGATGGATCATCCAATAAATCTGAAAAAATAACGATTAAACTTCTTCGATGAGATAATTCAGCAATGTCATGTAAGGATTGAACGATATTAGTATTCTTTCTTTTATCTTCTTCGTACGAAACCAAACGCTTTTCCAATTCTGAATATAAATAACGATGATGAGCCGGAGAAGATTTAGCTTGTGTATGCAATTCAACTTTATCTGTAATTATTGACAACCCTATTGCATCCCGTTGTTTTTTTAAAAGCTCAATAAAACTGGCTGCGGCATAAACAGAAAATTCATATTTTGTTATCGAGCTATTTTGAGGAAAATACATTGAACTTGATCCATCAATCACAATTTGACACCTTAAATTGGTTTCTTCCTCGTATTTTTTAGTAAATAGTTTATCCGTTCTTCCATACAATTTCCAATCAATATGCCTAGTGGATTCACCTTTGTTATATAATCGATGTTCAGCAAATTCAACGGAAAACCCATGAAAAGGACTTTTATGTAATCCAGTAATAAATCCTTCAACCACTTGTTTCGCAAGTAATTCAATATTCCCGAATTGGGCCAGTTTCAGACGATTAATTTCCATTTTATAAAATTACCTTTCAGTTCACGAAAATACGGAAACAATTGAAATATTGTAGTAAAGATTATGAATCAATTAATTGTAACTTTAGGAAAACTAATGGAAATGAAAGAGGTAACAGTTGTTGGAGGAAGCGGACTTATAGGATCCGAACTTTTAAAACAATTAATTGAGAGCAATAATATTTCAAAAATTCATGTTTTAGTGCGTAAAGAAGTTACTTTTTCTTCACCCAAAATTTCTGTCCATGCGGTTGATTTTGAAAACGAGGAGCAATTAAAAAACTCAATTCATGGAGAAATAATCTATTGTTGTATCGGCACCACGAAAGCGAAAACACCGGATGTTTTCAATTATGAAAAAATAGATCGCGACATTCCAGTTCGGTTGGCGCAAATTGGAAAATTAGTAGGTATTCAACAGTTCCATTTAATTTCAGCGATTGGAGCCAATACACATTCAAAAATCAACTATAATCGAATAAAAGGAGAAGCTGAAGAAGGAGTTGAAAACTCAAAGATCCCAACTATTTTTATTTATCATCCCGCAATGTTAATTGGAAAGCGTTCGGAATCAAGACCTCTAGAGTGGATTGCGCAAAAAATTTCACCGCTCGTAGATTTATTCATGATGGGCTCATTGAAAAAGTTCCATTCTGTGAAAGCTCAAAATCTTGCAGCCACTTTACTTAAAAATAGCTTGAATAGTACATCAACAAGTTCAAAAATCGTTAATTATATATCATTTGAGAAATAAAAAAAAGATGATTTAAAATATTTTTCATCCTTCAGATTGCATGTAATTAAATTTTTATTATCTTTGCAATCCATTTTTATGGGATTTAATAAATAGATATGAAAAGAACATTTCAACCATCCGTTAGAAAGAGAAGAAACAAACACGGTTTCAGAAGTAGAATGGCAACTAAAAATGGCCAAAGAGTAATTGCTGCTCGAAGAAGAAAAGGTCGTAAAAAATTAACTGTATCTGACGAACCATTCCACAAAAGATAATATTTCTCATTGATTATATTGTTAGCCGGATTATGTCCGGCTTTTTTTGTTACTCGCCGGTTGTATTTTCGAAATATGTTTCAAAGGTGATTGGATTGGTGGTTTTAAAGTCTTTTTTTGAAACATCGACAATTGATTTTAAATTTATAATCTTGGTCCCCTCAAAATAGTATCCTAATATTTGTTGGTATGTAAATCCGGATTTCGCCATTTTCATCGATCCCTCTTGACATAAACCAACTCCGTGTCCATATCCTTTTCCACTAAGTTTTACAAATTCACCTTCCTCAGAACAACTGAACAATGTTGATTTCAGCTGAAAAACTTCACGAATATCACGAAGTGGAATTCCATATTTTGGATCAACAAAAAAAGCAAGCCTGGCTTCTTGTTTAAAATTAAATTGTTGACTTTTAAAAAACTCGTCTTCGGAAGAAACAAAATACTTTTTTTGAAAAAAATCAACCCATTTTGTTTTTTCAATGCGTTTTTCCCACTTTGCTTGCTTGGTAAAGATGCAAAAGGTATCCTTAAACGAACGCAAATAAGGAATTGATTCATTCCAAATCAAATCAGGCTCACATGTTTGCCCACCACAGTTTGCATGAAAAAAACCTTCCACCAAATGGGTTTGAGAGTAGATTAATACTTCATTTTGTGTTGCTTTTACAGCTGTTAATATTGGATTTGAAAATCTCCATTTATAATGATAAGCCTGACAATGAACCTGATCACATAAATCGAATCCTTCTTTTGAATGCCTGTTTTTACTCTTTATCGCATAGGTTCTGCTCATTACAGCCTGTGCTTTATAATATTCTAAATGATGCCCTACCCCACCCTCTGACTCTACAACTGCCGCAATATAATCTTCGAGATTAACCTCATTTATAATTTTTATTCCATTCTTACCCACTTCAAATAAAAAATCACCATTGTATTTTCGAGGTTTTACATCAGAATTCTTAATGGTCAGCGTTAGGTTTCCAATCGTGAGGTTTTGAACAAATTTAACAGAATTAAAAACACCTATTTCTAACACGCCAACCGTTAGCTTTAATTTATTCGATTCAACTTGTTGAATTTCGGCAAAATCATTTTTATTTATTTCTCCAATGTAGGTTGAATCTCCATAAATGGAATATGAAGTTTCTGAATAGGAAACTGTTAAACGATTGATTTTATCCCGTGAAAAAATACCTATTCGCATTAATTGCGAAAAAAGCAGTGTTGGCGTTAAAAAAATAACAAAACAAATTCCTTTGCCCATACCGCAAATTTACAACCTTAAAAAATCGATGAATTAAGCCTTTGATATAGTTTTCAACAATGAATTGGCCACTTTCTGACTCGCACCACCTTGACCAAGTAATAAGCTCATTTCTCCATAATTCGTAATCATTTGATGCCGATACTCCTGATTTTCGATCAGTAAACGGAGTTCTTTTCGAATATTATCTGATGTGCAATCCTGTTGAATCAACTCTTTTACAACCAGTTTATCCATTATCAAGTTTACCAATGAAATGTATTTTATTTTTATCAGATTTCGTGCAATGATATAGGAAATAAAAGAACCTTTATAACAAACGACTTGTGGAACTGAAAACAATGCGGTTTCCAGAGTCGCTGTTCCCGAAGTTACAACTGCAAAATCCGAAAAACGTAGTAAATCATAAGTCTGAGCGAAAAGAATTGTTACCCCAAGTGATTCAAAATCTCGGTACATATCCTGGGATTGATTGGGCGCACCTGCAATTACAATTTGGTAGGTTTCAAAATCTTTAACCGCATCCAACATGATGGGTAATTTAACATGAATTTCTTGTTTCCTACTACCGGGTAGCAGAGCAATTATAGGTAATTCAGACAAATTATTTTTTGCGCAAAATTCTACTTTGCCAACCGATTGAGCCTCTCGCTTTTTTATTTCATCTAATAAAGGATGACCTACATACTCCGTGGAATAATTGAATTGTTTATAAAACGAATTCTCAAAGGGCAAAATAGTGTACATTTTATCGACGCAGCGCTTAATGATTTGCACCCTAGATTGTTTCCAAGCCCAAACTTGAGGAGAAATATAATAATGAACACAAATATTATTTTGTTTGGCCCAATCAGCAATCCGCAAATTAAAGCCAGGATAATCAATCAGAACTAAAACATCCGGTTGATAAGCACGAATATCCTTCTTACAAAATGCAAT
>CAMAQX010000109.1 GCA_945860455.1 Lishizhenia tianjinensis | reverse complement strand
AAAGAATACACAAACTGATGCCATTAAACAACAAAACAATCAATTGCAACAAACATTTGCGGTTAATGGCTACCCAACCGTTTTTTTCGTTACTGCTGATAAAGGAGAAGGCGAAAAAGTAAACTTAACCTCTTTAGGAAAATCGGGTTATATGGCAGGTGGTCCTGAAGGATGGATTAATAATGCTAATACTTTTCTTACTAAGAAATAAATTTAGAATCTTATTTTAAAAGCGACAATTGAATTTCAGTTGTCGCTTTTTATTTTTTACTAAAAACCAACTGGTATTTCAACCCCGATGCGGTAATAAATTCCCATTTCAAATAGGCATTAGAAAGAAACAATATACGAGATTGATTAACAGGAATGATTTGATTATTCGTTGCGGCAAAATAGGTGTGATGCACATATTCTCCATCAGGTTGTAATTCATACTTTCCTTTCGCCAAAGTGGTGTCAGAAAAGTTAGTTGTGATGGAATAAGCCAAACTTAAACGAAATGAGGTGTCTAATTCCTTATTTATCAATAAACTACCACTACAAGAAGTATCGGTGGAATAAGAGAGTCCATCGTAATCAAAAACAGTAATCTTGGTTAAATTCCATTCTCCCTGCAACTCATTTTCTTTTTTTATGGCCTTATTGCAACTGGCAATAAAAAATAATATCAAAAAGAAAGAGGCAATTTTTTTCATATACAAGCAGTTACCATCATGCGAACCCCTAAAATGAGTGCTTCCGAATCAATATCAAAACGGGGGTGGTGTACACCACAAACAATTCCTTTTTCTTCATTTCGGACACCTAGCCGAAAGAAACAAGCCGGAACTAATTGAGAATAGAAAGCAAAATCTTCAGAGGTTAAACGAATGGGTAAATCATGTACTTTATCGCTCCCTATTAATCCTCTTGCCTTTACTGCTAATTCATTTGTTAAGGAAACATCGTTTTCAATACAAGGATAGCCTCTTGAAATCTCAATGTCTACTGTCGCTCCATGTGATTTTGCAATCTCATTCACTTGTTGGTCAACCAATACTAATGCTTGTTCCCGCCAACCTTCGTCCATCGTTCGAAACGTTCCTTTCAAAATCGCTTTGGATGGAATAACATTCGTTGCTCCCATCGCCTCAAAATGACCAAAACTTAATACACACGGAATTTTCGGATCACATTTTCGGCTAACAATTTGTTGTAGTTGTAGAATTATATTGGCCCCAATCACTATTGGATCAATGCACTGATGTGGAGTTGCTCCATGACCACCTTTTCCATTGATCGTAATATAAATCTCATCACATGATGCCATATAACGCCCTGCGTGAAAGCCTAATTCACCAACGGGCAAATCAGGAAAAACATGCAAAGCATACATTTTGTCAACGCGTGGATTTTCTAACACTTTATCCCGAATCATGTAGGTAGCTCCACCCGGATTTTTTTCTTCGCCCGGTTGAAAAATCAATTTAACAGGAAAAGGCAAATTTTCTTTTATTTCGTTTAAGATTTCTGCCGCTCCCAATAAAATAGCCGTATGAACATCATGTCCACACGCGTGCATTACATCCCTAACTTTTGATTTATAAGGCACTTCATTCTCTTCTGCTATCGGTAAAGCATCTAAATCAGAACGCAAAGCAATACACTGTTGGCCCGAATGTTTTTCCGCTTGAATCAATGCAACAACACCTGTTCCACCGACCCCTATTTCATGTGGAATTCCTAATTCCGTAAGCTTGGCTGAAACATAGTGCATTGTTTCCTCTTCCTGATAAGACAACTCAGGATATTGATGCAGGTGCTCACGATAGTTTTTCACTTTTTTATAAAGTGCAAGCGATCTTTGTTCTATTAAAACAGATAATTCAGGATTCATTAGAAGAAATTGATTGATAACCGGAAACAATTAACCGAAATGAAACATAGGCCATTATAATTCCAAAAAGAAATTTAACCAGACCAGGAGACATTTTAAGTGACAATTTGGAACCAATATATCCACCTACAACAAAAGTTAGCGCGATAATCAACCCAAATTTCCAATTTACATTCCCAGTTTTCCAATAATTCATTGTAGCTAAAATTACAACAGGAAAAGAAAGGACGAATAAACTTGTTCCTTGTGCTTGATGTTGCGTTAAGCCCAGCATAAAAACTAAAGCAGGAACAATTATTATTCCACCACCAACACCCACAAATCCACTGAGAATCCCGGCTAAAAGCCCAATCACTACCAAAATCAAAATTGTTTGTGTTGTCATCCTATTTCTAACAAAAATACACTTCTTTAAACGTTTTCCCCCATACTTTTTAGATAGGATTTCAATTTCCCTTCATTCTTTTTTGGTATAATCAATAATTTTTCAGGTGAATCAATGATTATAAAATCTCTCAAACCATCAATTAGGACCTTTTTTTTGTTGGGGAAATACACCAAATTACTTTGTGCATCAAAAAAACTAGGCTCTCCAAAAATAACTACATTTCCGTTTTCATCTGGTTTTACTTTCTCATTTAAGCTTCCCCAAGTACCTAAATCACTCCAATCAAAAGAGGTTAAAACAACGGAAACATTGTCTGCGTGCTCGAGTATGGCAAAATCAATTGAAATATCTATACATAATTTAAATGCCAATGCTAAATCATCTTCTTCAGCTGATGAATCAATTGAAATACGACTAAACAACTCCAATAGAACTGGTTGATATTTTTGAAAAGCATACAAAATCGCATCAATTTTCCAAATAAAGATGCCTGCATTCCAATAAAAATTACCCGATGATAAAAACTCAGTTGCGGTCTGAAGATCAGGCTTTTCTCTAAATTGTTTAACCGCAAAAACTTGCCCTGCTACTGGTGTTGAATTTGATTCAAACTCAATGTAGCCATAACCAATATCGGGACGTGTAGGTTTAACACCTAGGGTTACCAAGTGATTATTTTGCGCCTCTGAAATTGCAATTTCTAACTGATCATTAAAGAGACTTTCATTCAAAATTAAATGATCTGAAGGGGCTACAATTAAGGTAGAATTCGGATTGATTTTTTTAATTTTCAATGCTGCATACAGGATGCAAGGCGCGGTGTTTTTTCTTTCGGGCTCACAAATAATTTGCGCTTCCTTCAACATAGGAAGTTGCTCTGCAACAATAGAAGCATAATTTAAATTGGTGAGAATATAAATTTGATGAGGAGGAATCGTTTTTTTCAATCGTTCAAAAGTCAATTGCAGCAAAGACTTTCCAACACCTAAAATATCAAGAAATTGTTTCGGCATTTCGGGAGTTGATAAAGGCCAAAACCTACTTCCAATTCCACCGGCCATGATGAGTCCAAATAATTTTTCGTTTTTCATTCTATTGGTGTTACTTTTGCTAGTGCACTAACGAGGTAGTTTTTGTTTGTTTTTATTTCTGTGCAAAGAAAACGCTTTCTGCGCAATTCACCCTTACAAAAAACCTTGCCTTGCAATAAAAAACATTCTCCTTTTGCTAGATTTTCCAACATTTTTATCGATTCATCATGCCTATCAAATTTAGCTAATTGTCTGGAAAGATGTATATCACTGCATGACGAAGCCTTGAGGTTATTTAATGAACGCTGCAAAGCAAAATTAATCTCCTCTGGCAATTGTCCCATTTGTATAAGTGGTTCTAATAACTCCTTAAATTCTGATTTCCATTCCAGTCCATGAGGTGAAACACGATTGCCAAATTTTTCGAACGTTTTAAAATGAGCAAATTCATGAATGGTTGTAATTAAAAACGCATAGGGATTAAGGTTTCCATTAATCGTAATTTGAGGCATTTGAAGGCCAGACCCTACTCGAAAATCACCCAGTTTGGTCTTTCTTGGTGCTACAATCTTGAATTTCACCTTATGTAAAATAAGTAACTCAGTAACATAAGAAACAAAAACTTCTGGTAAATATTTCACCAACACTTTTTGGTAAAGATCATGTTTTGTTGCGGCGGACATCTATCCAAATGTAAGAATATTATTGTTTTAAGAAACAAAAATTGGTGATTTTGAAACGGCATAACTTAAATAAGCCTTAACTTAGCAACTATGAAATTAATGGAAGGATTCGGTAAATACTTTTTAATGCTAACGATTGTATTCCGTGCACCTGAAAAAATGTCTATTTTTAGAAAGCGATTGTTTGAAGAATTAGAGCAAATTGGAATTAATTCCATACCGTTAGTTGCATTGATGTCGTCATTCATTGGTGGGGTAATAGCCCTACAAACAGCGTCCAACATGTCAAATCCATTGTTGCCCACTTATACCGTTGGATACATTACACAATCAAGTACAATCCTGGAGTTTTCGCCGACAATCATTTCTTTAATACTCGCTGGAAAAGTAGGTTCAAACATTGCATCGGAAATTGGGACTATGCGCGTGACGGAGCAAATAGATGCCCTTGAAATCATGGGTGTTAATTCACTGAATTTTTTGGTGTTACCCAAAGTGACCGCCGCTGTATTGTTTTTCCCGATTTTAGTAATTTTTTCAATGGGATTAAGTTTGGTAGGTGGGTGGATCGCTCTTGTTTTATCTGATTTATCATCCACGGAAACCTATATATACGGAATTAGGTACTATTTTGAAATGAGTAATGTTTGGTACGCCTTAACTAAATGTGTAGTATTTGGCTTTATCATTGTTACAATATCTTCATTTTATGGGTATTACGTAAAAGGCGGTTCATTAGAAGTTGGTCGTTCTTCCACGCAAGCAGTCGTGAGTAGCAGTGTCGCCATTCTCGTTGCAAATTTCCTATTAACTCAAATGATTTTACTTTCATGATTGAAGTTAAGCACGTTAATAAATCATTTGGAAAAACCCAAGTTCTGAAGGATATCAGTGCAACCTTTGAAAAAGGGAAGGTGAACCTTATAATTGGTCAATCCGGACACGGAAAAACTGTTTTAGCGAAGTGTATTGTTGGACTGCACGAAGTTGAATCAGGGGAAATTCTTTTCAATGGACGCGATTTTTGCAAAATGAATCGGGTAGAGCGCACGTCTATCAGGCAAGAAATTGGAATGCTTTTTCAAGGATCTGCGTTATTTGACTCCATGACCGTGGAAGAAAATGTGATGTTTCCCTTGTTAATGTTTAAAAAAATGACAAAAAAGGAAATGCATACTCGCGTTAACTTTTGCTTGGAGCGAGTTAATTTAACTGGCAGAAACAGTCTTTTTCCTTCAGAATGTAGTGGTGGAATGCAAAAAAGAATTGGAATAGCACGAGCAATTGCCATGAATCCTAAATATTTGTTTTGCGATGAGCCAAATTCTGGATTGGATCCTAAAACGGCCATTTTAATTGATACGCTTATCCGAGAGATTACCTATGAATATCAAATTACCACCGTTGCCATCACTCACGATATGAATAGTGTGATGGAAATTGGGGACAATATTCTATTTATCCATAATGGTAACAATTGGTGGACGGGTAACAAGAACAACATCATTTCTACTGAGAATCCAGAAGTAACTAGCTTTGTTTACGCCTCAGAATTCATGAAGGAAATTAAAGATTCCATCATCGAAAAAAACAAGAATAAGTAATTTATTTGTATAGCGTTGCTTTAACTGCAGCAATCACGCGCGGTACATTTGGCAATGCAGCCTCAATCAAAGTTGGAGAAAATGCAAAAGGTGTATCTGTTTGCATCACTCTATAAACGGGAGCATCCAGGTAATCGAAAGCATATTGTTGTAAGTGATAGGCAATCTCGGAAGCAATAGAAGCCAAAGGCCAAGACTCTTCAACAATTACACAGCGATTTGTTTTCTTTACGGATTCAACAACTGTTTTGTAATCGATCGGGCGTACGGTACGAAGATCTATGATTTCTACTGAAATACCCTCTTTTTCAAGTACTTCAGCAGCTTCATAAACCACTTTCAAAATTTTACCAAAAGAAACGATGGTTACGTCTGTTCCTTTTCGTTTGATGTCAGCAACACCAATAGGAATTATATATTCACCTTCAGGAATTTCTCCTTTATCACCATACATTTTTTCTGATTCCAAGAAAACAACTGGGTCATTATCTCGAATCGCTGCTTTTAATAATCCTTTTGCGTCTGCTGGATTTGATGGCGTTATTACCTTTAATCCTGGAACGTGTGCGTAGAAGGCCTCAAAACTTTGGGAATGTGTAGCTCCCAATTGACCCGCTGTGCCATTTCCCCCTCTGAAAACAATCGGGCAATGATATTGTCCACCAGACATTTGAAGCATTTTTGCTGCGCTATTGATAATTTGATCGGCGGCCAAAATTGCAAAATTCCATGTCATAAACTCCACAATAGGACGCAAACCATTCATCGAAGCACCAACAGCAATTCCGGTAAATCCAAGCTCAGCAATCGGAGTATCAATTACACGTTTTGGTCCAAATTCATCAAGCATTCCTTGAGAAACTTTATAAGCTCCATTATACTCTGCCACTTCTTCTCCAATTAAAAAAACCGATTGGTCTCTTCTCATTTCTTCGTTCATTGCTTCACGAAGTGCCTCTCTAAATTGTACCGTTTTCATAAAATTGTTCTAGGGACTGCGAAAATACATGTTCCCATTGGTTTTATCAATTAATTAACAACAAATTTTAATACCCGTGCATTTGTCCCCAATTGAACCAAATACGTTCCAGTAGCCAATCCATTTGTTGGAATTATAACCATGTTGTCTCCTGTTTTCGATTGAACAGTTGTAGTTGAAATAACTTTTCCTGATAAATCTAAAATTGAAATTGCTAAACGCGTGTCAACTACCGAAGAATAACGAATGTGAACATCCTCATCAGTAGGATTTGGATACAACTCAATGGCGGATAAATCTGTATTTTCTTCTAAGCTCAATACAAGATTATCAGACGGAGATCCCGCATATAAATTGATGTCATCTAAATAAATATTATTTCCTCCTTCACCTTCAAACTTAAATTTCATTTTAAAATTTGGTGTGAAATAGAGACTAGTTACGTTAATCATGTGCACCGTTACCCAATCTGTTTGCTGGGTAGGTTTCCAGCTTGTTGAAGAAACCGAACTTGACAATTGATTTCCTCCCAGTGTTTTTCTTTGTGCCCACGTTTCACCACAATCAGACGTTATAAATACTTTTAAATATTCATAATCTGCCGTTGTTTTTTTGCGGTATGAATAACGAAAACTCAACGTAACAGTTCCAGTTGATGGTATAACTGATAAATCGATTGGTGCTGATGTTAATTCATCGACACTCCCAACTCCTTGACCAAAATTAACCAATTTGGCACTTTGTGCTCCCGAATGACCCGTTGTGTTTTCAATGGTCCACGCGTTGTTGTTGTTTGGATTATAAACCTCCCAATTGTTCACATTCGTTAATGTTGAATAGGACTCAAACCCTTCCCAATATGGCAATACCGAAGGATCTGGTAATACTCGGATGTAGTTATTTTTAATCTCATCATCCGTTGTGGAACCATCTGTTGCTGTTAATTTTACTGTGTAAAGTCCAGGTTGTGAAAAATTAATCGTCGGATTTTGAGAATTAGCAACCGATCCAGATGCAAATGTCCATCCTGTTGATGGAGTAATTTCCCAATTCCACCCACTTACTTCGTTATATGAATCATCTACTAATTGGATTGAATCACCCAAACAAATTGTGGTTCTGTCCGTCGTGAATTGCGCCTTACACAAGTATACATCGCCGGTAGCTCCTGTTGCCGTTAAATTTGCTGATTGCCACAAATTAAATCTTCCTGTAGTTGTTGATTGAAGAGCTGCACGCATGCGAGCGGCTTGTCCACCCGTGTACATTTTTGAACAATAGGAATAATCCATGTAGTTTTCTACGTTGTCTCTCACGTCATAAGACCAAAAGGAATTGACTGAATTACACGTATTAGCATTTATCAAACAAGAAGTAACACCAATACAATTGGGCGTGTCATCCACTCCATCATCGGTGCTGCAAGAAGAAGCGTTTCCAGGATTATTATTTCCTCCCCATGTGTGAGAA
>CAMAQX010000108.1 GCA_945860455.1 Lishizhenia tianjinensis | reverse complement strand
TATCAATCCCGATGAAATCATGAATCAAGCAATTTTTCATGAAGAATATTCAGAAATGGTCATTGTGAAAGATATTGAGGTATATTCCATGTGCGAACACCACATGTTGCCATTTTTCGGAAAAGCTCATATCGCTTATATTCCTGATGGAAAAATTGTTGGCTTGAGTAAAATACCGCGCGTGGTGGATGCCTATTCCAGAAGATTACAAGTTCAAGAAAGGTTAACCATTGAAATCCGAGATTGTGTCCAACGTACGCTAAACCCAAAAGGTGTTGCTGTAGTAATTGAATGCGCGCACATGTGTATGCAAATGCGTGGAGTGCAAAAACAAAACTCCAAAACAACAACCAGTGCATTTACTGGATTATTTTTAAGTAATGATGCAACTAGAAAAGAATTTATTAACTTAGTACAAACAAAAAATAATTAATTATGAGCAATTATCTAAATCAAGAATCGTATACGCAAGAGGCAACACGTACGTTCTTTAGAAATGTTTACTCCTACATGTTTGGAGCCTTGGCTATTTCAGGCTTGATTGCATATATGGCAGGTAACAAGGAGTTTATTAGTGAGTATTTCATGAATGCTGACCAAACAGGGCTTTCACCCTTGTTTTATGTAGTAGTTTTTGCGCCAGTTGGCTTAGGACTGCTCATTCAAATGGCATATAATCGCTTGTCCATGAATTTCTTGCTTATTCTATTTATTGCTTATGCAGCCTTGATGGGATTTAGTCTTTCAACAATTTTCTTAATCTATGAAATTAGTGCAATCGCGATGACATTTTTCGTCTCTGCGGGTGCATTTGCAGGTATGGCTGTTTTGGGGTACACTACAAAAACAGATTTAACCAAATTTGGAAGTTTGTTGTACATGGTATTTATTGGAATGTTTATCGCAGGAATTGTAAATATGTTTATGCAAAGTGACGCCTTTGGATTTTTCATTTCTGTTATTGGTGTATTTGTTTTCACTGGTTTAACAGCATATCAAATGCAACAACTAAAAGCAGTGGCTCAATCACCCGATTTAACTGTGGAAGAAAGAAACAAATTATCTTTGATTGGAGGATTGCAATTGTACATCCTTTTCATTAACTTGTTTTTATCCTTGTTGCGCATCTTAGGAAGTCGCGATTAAATTCAAAAATCATTTAGTTAAAAGGGCTTCCGATGAAGCTCTTTTTTTTTGATTAGATCTTCAATTTACTAGCTTTTAAATTGTTTTCAGTATATTCGAATCGAAAGAATACCTATGGCAAAAAAAGAGGTTCCTGCACCGATTAAAAAACTCAATATGCAACCAAAATCATGGTTCATGTTATTTGTATTAATTTCATTTCTATTTTACGGAAATTCAATCTCAAACGGTTATTCATTAGACGACGAATTAGTTACTAGTACAGACAGAAAAGCACATCAAAACGTAGAGAAAGGCATTGCTGGAATCAAATCGATTTTCACATCAAATTATGCGATAGATGGAAAACAGAATTATGAATATAGGCCCATTGTTACGCTTTCTTATGCCATTGAAAAATCTATTTTTGGCGAATCAACCAATCGTGTGCATATTTCACACTTCATCAATATTGCCTTGTATGCCGTATGCGGAATATTACTTTTTCAACTGCTGCAAGTATTGTTTCAACAGCAAGCCTCTCTTTTTTCAGGCCTAGTAGTTTGTCTATTTTTGATTCATCCGCTGCATTCTGAAGTTGTAAATAATTTAAAAAATAGAGACGAGATGCTCAGTTTGATATTTGCAACTCTATCGGCAATTTACACTTTTAAATATATCGACAAACAAAAATGGCATTATCTCATCCATGCTTCCATTTTACTCATATTATCGTTACTTTCCAAAAAATCAAATCTTCCATTTGTTGTTCTCATCCCTTTAATGATTTGGTTTTTCAGAAAATTGGACTGGAAAAAAACAGCTGTCGTATTCCTTGTTCTATTCGTTGCTCAATATTCCATGAAATTCATGAAATCTGGTTTATTAGAAAAAGATAAAACGCGTTTTTTTAGCTACATTGAAAATCCTTTATTTGAACTTGGATTTTGGGAACGGATCCCTATGTATTTTACATCAAACTTATTTTATATTCAAAAATTTATTCTTCCCTATCCGTTAAATTTTTACTACGGGTATAATTCCATCCCGCTCGTTGGATTCACAGGATGGCAGTTTATTTTCGGGCTAATCATCTTGATAATCGGTTTGTTTTTTGCCTTTCGCGGAATATTTAAAAAATCACTTCCCGCTTTTGGGGTTTTATTCTTTTTGTTAGCTATTGGTGGTGCTGCCAATTTAATCAATCCAATGGTTGGGATTGTAGGGGAACGTTTTGCATTCACCGCCTCATTTGGATTGTGTATTTTGGTAGTATGGGGTGTATTTCGGTTTTATTCCATTAATTTGAAAGAACAAAGATGGAATACAAAACTAGCAATACCATTCGCAGTAGTCACAATTCCTTTTTTCCTTTTTTCAGTTCAACGCAATAAAGACTGGAATTCAAAATTATCCTTGTATTTGGCGGATTCAGAAAACATGAGAACCTCTGCAAAAGTAAATTCCTTGTTAGGAACAGAATATCAAGAAGGGGTTTATTCCATTCAACAAAATGGAAATGGGACCTTTCAGGAAATGATGCAAAAAGTAGATTCTTCCATCCTATTTTACAAACGATCCTTAGCCGTATTTCCAAAATATGAATCAAGTTTGAATAACATAGGAGTTTTAAATTATTCCTTTAAATACGATTATTTGGAAGCTATTTCTTCCTTCCAAAAATCCGTTTCGTTCAATAAAAAATACTATGAGGGAACGCTCAATATTGGTAATTCATATTCAAAATTGGCTGAATCCTATCATTCATTATTGAAAATGTATCCAGCATCAGCAGAAAGACAAAAAACTAACCCCACTTTAGATTCGTATTTCCGAAAGCAAAAGTTATATAAAACGCTAACAATCATAAATCAATTTCAGGTTTCCGCAATCAAACAACTTCAAATTGCGTTCAATGAGGCGTCCTTGTCCAATCTAATCGAATTAAGTACCAACCTAGAATCTTTAGATAGTAAATTACAAGGGTATAATTTCGCACAATCCATTAATACTGAATTAAATAGAGCCTTTCAATCAAAGACAAAACCCAATTTAAGCATGTTGAATTCGTTTCGGATAGAAGTGATTAAAGAGCTAAAAACAGCTTCCTCGCTTTCGGATGAACAATTGCAAAATGAGTTATTCACCCTCAAAAAAATGTATCTTGATTCTGCCAAAATCTTCTACAATAAAACCTATGTAATTAAACCTCAGTTAGAATCCTATTATAATTCTGTCAATCAATTTGCGATGTTACTAGAGGATTATTCCTTATTAATTGATTCTCAGAAAAAATTCATGAAAGCCTATCCCAAAGGATATTTTGGACCACAATACGTTCAAATGGCGAATGCTTATTTCTCGACCGGAGATGTGGATTTGGCCAAAGAGAATTTCAAAAAAGGATTAATGGAATTGAGCCGCGAAAAAGCGGATTTATCTACCAAAAAAAATAAATCAACTGCAGATGTTGAACGCATACAAGTATTAGAAAGAGAATTGAAAAATCTCAAGAACTACGTTCAACGGATAAAATCAGGTGAAATTTCAGTTCCGCAAAAGCGATGAAACAAATTGCGACTGATCAAAAAAAGTATCCACCCATTCATTTCATTATTGGACCTGGAAGAAGTGGAACAACTTTACTCATGATGTTATTGAATCATACAAAGGGGGTAATTGCAACTCCTGAAGTAAAGCATGTCCTTTTTTTAAAAGATCGAGTCCAACTTTCCTCAACAAAATTGATTGATTTGCAACCTGTTGTAGATTTTTTTTCAGCCGTAAAAAAAAGTGTTTCTAATCCACTGAATCAATTCGACATTGAACTCCTTGAAAAAAATTTGAGTTCTCTTCAACTAGCGAACTACCCCGATTTCGCAAAACAAGTTCATTTATCGCTTCACCAAAAATCGGCCTCTGAAACAACGGTCATTATTGATAAAAATAATTTGTACACCTTTTATGTAAAGGAATTACTACAACTCTATCCTGACGCTAAATTTTGTGTGAGTATTCGTGATTACAGAGGATTTGTCGCTTCCAATATGAAAAGTCAGCATCAATTTAAAGAGAAAAAATCGGTAGTTTTCTTTGCTGAAGTTTGGAACTGTTACCTACGGAAAATCAATTTATTGAAGCAAGAATTAGGAGATCGACTCTACATTTTACGGTATGAAGACTTTGTCATGGAACCAGAAAATCAACTTAAAAAACTAGCACATTTTCTAGATTTTTCGTTTGATTCAAATTGCTTTGACTATACAGAACACATTAAAGATACCGTAAACGAGTATAAAAAAACAGCAAACCCCGATCCCCGTATCCTGAAAAAGATTGAAGATCTCACAAAACCAATTCACGCAGGATCAATTGATAGTTGGAAAAAGGGATTAACCCCCCATGAAATTCAGCAAACTGAGCTACTTTCCAAACATTTGGGGATTCAATTTGGATATGAACCTACCCAACACTTTCATGCGACTCGAAGATTCTTTTTTTTACTTATTATGTTTCCAGTGCGATTGCGGGTTAAACTATTCTTTGCATTGCGTTCGTTGAAGATTCACCATTACTTGAACGTAGTAAGACGATCACGATATAACAAAGAAAAAGGATTTTCATCATGACTCAAATAAACTATATCATTGGAATTGGTCGATCTGGAACATCCTTGCTCATGTCATTGCTTGGTTCACATCCGGAACTTCACGCCCCTCCTGAAAATTATTTCAGCGTGTTTTTTGCTCATGCTTTTGCGAAGAAAAATTCATTTTCGCCTCAAGATATTCAACTAATACATCGATTTAATGAGGCCTTTGGTAAACTACAACCCTATGTGGGTTTTGAATATTTACTTCCTAAAGAAATCATTACAAATGGATTTAATGGGACGTATTTGGAATTGTGCAACGAGATCTATTCCTCATTTCAGCATGCTGTTCTACCTAAGAAAGAAAAACCCATTATTATCGACAAAAATCCAGTAAACACGCTCTTTTTATTAGAATTAGCATCCATTAATCCATCAGCGAAATACGTTTTAATGATTCGTGATTATCGAGCAAATATTTTATCCCGTAAGGAAAGTATTCATTTATTGTCTCCTCGTGCTGCCTTTAATGCAATTCGTTGGGCCTATTTTACCAGAAAGGCTCTTAGATGGAAAAAGAAATTTCCAGAACAAGTACTTGTTATTCGCTATGAAGATCTGGTTCATGAATCTGATGCCATTTTGGAACGAGTATTCGATTTTTTTGGTGTAATTCCCATTTTTTCGGAAGAATTAAGGCAACTAGAACGAAGGGGGTATGAACACTATAAAAATGATATCGCAATTGAGCAATCTGAACGTGCACGAAAAAAATACGAAGATTTATCCCAACCCATTTTCACGAACCGAATTGATAAATGGAAAACCGGATTAACGGAAACGGAAATTGAAATTTCAGAAGCTTTTTGCAACGAAATCGGGACTATTTTTGATTATACTTCTCGATCAAATCAAAAAAAAATAAAGAACTACTTGATTCGACTAAAACACCTGCCTTTGAATGTGAAAATCCGGTTGAATTTTTTGAAAGACGCATTATTTTATTATTTACCGATCTCATACAAAGTCAATCGTTTTGAAAAATACGTTGCTAACATTGAGCTCAAACGTAAAAAGGCCTAATGAAATTCACAGCAGAAAAAATAGATTCAATACAGATTCATTTTGTGCTTTGTACGGAAAGAACCGGTAGCTCCTTGCTTAGTTTGATGCTTAATTTGAACCCGCAAATTCTTTGTCCAAGCGAAGAACCATTTGCACTGTATTTATGGAAAAAATACCGAAATAAAACCATGTGGTCAATTACTGATATTCACAACTATGTTGATGCTTTTTTTTTACTTGCCGAAAAAAATACCGATCTCTATTTCAGCAAAAGAACTGTTTTTCTCGCCAACCTATTGGAACACCAAGACATTCTAACTTTTAAGCGAATCATTAAACTTACTTATTTGCATTTTTTAGATGTGAAAGACAAATCACAGGTTACATGCATTGTAGATAAACAAATTAAGTATTTTTTTCACCTCAAATTATTGAAACAAATTTTCCCGCATGCAAAGTACGTGGTATTAACAAGGGATGTTCGTGACAATATTGTATCCAAAAAAGACCGAAATCTTAATTGGAATCAACATCCTTTTTTCCTTGCTTCACTCTGGAAAGATACGTATCGAAACATTGAACAGCTGCCCAAAAGTGATTTTCGAATTGTAAGCTATGAGAATTTCATGATGGAAACCGAAGGTGCTTTGCGTGAAATTTGCGATTGGATGAATTGCACTTTTAATTCAAAAATGATGGAAACTGAAGGGGTGTACGACGCATTTTTAGCAGCAAAAAAAAGAGATGTATCTATTCTGTTTATTGAACATTTACGAGATTTTCACAGCGGACTCTCTCAGAAACCGAATACGAATAAAATTGGGCAATATAAATCTAGATTAGACACACGCCTAATCAGCCAAATTGAACGAATTTGCGGAGAAACACTTCAAAAATTAGGGTATTCACTAAGTGATACAAAAACGACAAAATTTTCATTCCAACAAAAGTATTTTCAGTTTTTAGCTCTCTGTTACCGCAGGTATTTGCTTCAATTCTATTACCACATTCCACTTTGGTTAAAGTTGAGCGTAAAAAAATGGCGGACGAAAAAAAATGATGTTTAAATGATCTCAAATACCTCAAAACCCTTAGTAAACCTTAAACAAGTTAACCATTTTCATCCCTAAATAAGCCAACGGCCTGAGCGGAAAAGCCACAAAACGGATCATCCCATGCGGTATTTTATATAGGAATTTCAATTGCTCTGCGCGCTTTTGCAGAAACAAAGAAGTCAGTACAACACTTATCACTTTTCGTTTATGTGATTGAAACTCTGGGCGCAATACGTCAACAACCATTATGATTCGCTTTTGGTCCGAAAGATTAAAAGCCTCGTGGTTGTATGCATCCATAAAAATCAACCACTTACCATTCGACCAAGAACGGGTTTCTTCTCTCACACGAAAACCGGTGATTGGAAGACTGGCTGGAACCTCTAAACCCAAATGGCATCGATAAATGGCATTCGTATCTCCACAGTGGGGCAAAATTTTTCCATTCGGTTCCAATTGATTGAATGAAAGCGAAATGATTTCAGGATATTTCCGAACAATTCCTATCGTTTTAGGAAAAAAACGCTGTCTTTTTCTAAATTCGATATCCCACCATTTTAATGAAATAGTTTTCCAACTATTCTCTGCATTAACCATAGAAGTATTGAAATACGCTTCCGGTTGGTGATTTTTTAAATACTGATTTAGCTCACCCAAAACCAATTGCCAATTGACTTCAAATTCAATAGACCACGCAAAGGAATCATCAATAAAACTAGGTTCTAATCCTTTGTAATCAAAGGAAAAATCATAGAGGCTGAACCATATTTTTGGTGTATTCATTCTGTTATCGAAGGTACAATATTTCAAAACACATTACTCCATTTAAATCGAAATTCTCGTAAAATCTTTGAATTGCATCCTTGTTTTTTGATTATATTCGTTCAATGAAAACAAATTCAACGAAGCAGATTTCCTTAATCATTGTTGTTGCTGCCTTAGGTTATTTTGTAGACATCTATGACCTCGTGCTTTTTGGCGTTGTGAAGTCTGAAAGCCTTGATCAAATTATGGTGGGCGCAGATGCAATTGCCAAAGCAAATACCGGGAAATTCTTATTCAACATGCAAATGCTTGGAATGTTACTCGGTGGATTATTATGGGGGATTTTGGGCGATAAAAAAGGCCGACTGAAAGTACTCTTCGGATCCATCCTATTATATTCCGTTGCCAATCTCGCCAATGCTTTTGTAACAGATGTCCCGACC
>CAMAQX010000107.1 GCA_945860455.1 Lishizhenia tianjinensis | reverse complement strand
GGAATTATTGGGAAAAAAGTTGGTATGACTAGTGTCTACAGTGCCGAGGGTAAGGCGTTACCATGCACAATTATAGAAGCTGGTCCTTGCGTAGTAACGCAAGTTAAAACAACTGAAAGAGATGGATACGAAGCTATCCAGTTGGGATTTGGAACTCGTAAAGAGAAAAATACCACGAAAGCTTTGATGGGTCATTTTAAGAAAGCAAATACTGATCCTAAAATGAAGTTGGTTGAATTCGATGGGTTTAATAATTTAGGTCTTGGTGATTTAGTGAATGTAGCAGTTTTTGAAGAAGGTGAATTTGTCGATGTTACTGGTACTTCTAAAGGAAAAGGTTTCCAAGGGGTTGTTCGTAGACATCATTTCGCTGGTGTAGGTCAAGCTACTCATGGTCAACACAATAGATTACGTGCTCCTGGTTCGATTGGTGCTTGTTCCTATCCTGCCCGCGTATTCAAAGGAATGCGAATGGCTGGTCAAATGGGTAACAAACGTGTGAATCAGTCAAATTTACAAATCTTGAAAGTTTTAACTGAAAGAAATATAATTATAGTGAAAGGTTCAATACCGGGTGCTAAAGGTTCAACAGTAACAATTAAGAAGTAATGGAATCAAAAATATACAACTTAAAAGGAGAAGTTACGTCAGACAAAGTAACATTATCAGATGATGTTTTTGGAATTACTCCGAATGATCATGCCATTTATCTAGATGTTCGTTTGCATTTAGCAAATCGTCGTCAAGGAACACATAAATCAAAAGAAAGAAGCGAAATTTCTGGTTCAACTAGAAAATTGAAAAAACAAAAAGGTACTGGCGGAGCTAGAGCAGGTAGTGTTAAATCCGGAACTCGTGTAGGAGGGGGTCGTATCTTTGGACCAAGACCGCGTAATTATGAGTTCAAATTGAATACGAAAGTTAGACGCTTAGCTAGAAAATCTGCTTTCTCTTACAAAGTTCAAAATGATGCTTTGATGGTTTTGGAAGATTTGAATTATGATTTACCAAGAACAAAGGATTTTATAACACTGGTTTCTTCGTTGAAATTAGACAATGAAAAAATATTGTTGATATTGGGGTCAAAAAATGATCAAGTATATCTTTCTGCTCGTAACCTGAGTAAGGTAAAAGTCGTAACCGCTGATTCTGTAAATACTTTTGATGTATTAAATGCCAAAAAAGTGGTTCTTTCAGTAAGTTCAATTGAAAAGTTAGAAACTATTTTGAATTAATAGTAAGAAATGAAGACAATAATAAGAAAACCGATTATCACTGAAAAAGCGACATCTCTCACTGAAAAGAGAAATAGTTATACGTTTGAAGTGGATTTTAAATCGAATAAATTAGAAATTAAAGGTGCCATCGAGAAATTGTACAATGTACGTGTCACAGACGTTCGCACCATGAATTATGGTGGTGGTGTATCATCTGTGAAATATACGAATAAAGGTATAGTTGAACAAAAAAGTAAACAGTGGAAAAAAGCTGTAGTTACTGTTGCAGATGGTCAATTTATAGAATTGTTTAACAATTATTAATTGAGAGATGAGTTTAAAGAAATTTAACCCAATAACTCCTGGACAACGTCATAAAGTTGTTATGGAATTGACCGATATTACAGCGTCTAAACCAGAGAAGAGTCTGTTAGCTCCTAGAAAGAAATCTGGTGGTAGGAATAATACTGGTAAAATGACTATGCGTTATATTGGAGGTGGTCACAAGCAAAAATACCGTATTGTTGATTTTAAAAGAGACAAACATGGTATTCCTGCTACAGTTAAAACTATAGAATACGATCCAAATAGAACCGCAAATATTGCTTTAGTATTCTACGCCGATGGAGAGAAACGATACATCATCGCTCCTAACGGCTTGAAGGTGGATGATACAGTGATTTCTGGTCCTGGCTCTGCTCCTAATGTAGGCAATACATTATTATTGAAGGAAGTTCCATTGGGAACGGTTATTCATAATATTGAATTACAACCCGGAAAAGGTGGATCAATTGCTCGAGGGGCCGGAACGTATGCTCAATTGAGTGCTCGTGATGGTAAATATGCAATTGTTAAATTACCCTCTGGTGAGACAAGAATGATTTTAATCACTTGCTTGGCTACTATAGGCTCTGTTTCTAATTCTGAACATAATCTGGAAGTTTCTGGTAAAGCAGGGAGATCTAGATGGTTAGGAAGACGCCCGAGAGTTCGTGGGGTTGTAATGAATCCAGTGGATCACCCTATGGGAGGTGGTGAAGGAAGAAATTCTGGAGGTCACCCGCGTTCAAGAAATGGTATGCCTGCTAAAGGATACAAAACGAGAGCTCCTAAAAAGCAATCAAGTAAATTTATTTTAGAGAAAAGAAAATAATAAATAAAGTATGAGTCGTTCCTTAAAAAAACCGCCATTTGTTCATTATAAATTGATGAAAAGAGTAGATGATGCTCAGGCTAATCAAATTAAGAGTGTTATTAAAACTTGGTCAAGAGCCTCAACTATAACACCTGAATTTGTTGGACTTACTTTCGCAGTGCACAATGGAAATAAATTCATTCCTGTTTTTGCAACTGAAAATATGGTAGGTCACAAATTGGGAGAATTTTCCCCAACGAGAAATTTCAGGGGGCATGCAGGAAATAAGAAAGATAAAAAACGATAGAATTAGAACTCATGGGTGCTAGAAAACGTATAAAAGCAGAACAGATTAAAGAACTAAACAAGCAAATAGCTTTTGCTCGTTTGAATAATTCTCCAATTGCTCCGCGAAAAATGAGATTAGTTGCTGATTTGATCAGAGGCTTAGAAGTAAATAAAGCGTTGAATATTCTTCAACATAATGCTAAAGATGCTTCAACCAGCCTTGAGAAATTATTAAGATCAGCTTTGGCTAATTGGGAACAAAAAAATGAAGGTAAAAGTATCGAAGAAGAAAATTTAGTTGTTAAGACAATTCAAGTTGACGGCGGTACAATGCTAAAAAGAGTTCAGCCAGCGCCGCAAGGAAGGGCTCATCGAATTAGAAAAAGGTCAAACCATGTCACAATCGTTGTTGATAGTGCAATTTAAGTAAGAGAAATGGGACAAAAAACAAATCCAATAGGAAATAGATTAGGCTACATTCACGGATGGGAATCTAATTGGTATGGTGGTAAAGACTATAAAGATAAAATTGTCGAAGATGATCAAATTAGAAAGTATCTTTTTGCTCGTCTTGCCAAAGCTAGTATTGCAAAAGTAATCATTGAGAGAACACTTAAATTAATTACTGTTACAATTAACACTGCTCGACCAGGTGTTATTATCGGGAAAGGTGGTCAAGAAGTTGACAAACTGAAAGAAGAGCTAAAGAAAATTACTAATAAAGAAATTCAAATAAATATTTTTGAAGTGAAACGTCCAGAATTGGATGCTCGTTTAGTTGCTGATGGGGTTGCAAGACAACTTGAAGCGAGAATTTCTTTTAGAAGAGCTATAAAAATGTCAATTGCTTCTACAATGAGAATGGGGGCTGAAGGGATAAAAATAAAAATTTCTGGTCGATTGAATGGAGCTGAGATGGCTCGATCAGAAATGTATAAAGAGGGTAGAATACCACTACATACGTTTAGAGCTGATATCGATTATTCACTTGCTGAGGCTCATACAACTTATGGTCGCTTAGGGATTAAGGTTTGGATTTGTAAAGGTGAAGTTTATGGAAAGAGAGATTTGTCACCTAACATTGGTGTATCATCCTCAAATTCACAAGGAGCAGCTTCTGGAGGAGGTAAAAGACCAGCGGGTGCAGGATTAAGAAGAAAGAAAAAATAATAGAGAATAGTTAATAAGTAGATCATGTTACAACCAAAACGTTCGAAGTTTAGGAGAGTACAAAAAGGCCGAGTTAAAGGTCTTGCTCATAGAGGTTCAACTATTGCATTTGGTACCTTTGGCTTAAAAACAATGGAATCAGGATGGATAACTTCAAGACAAATTGAAGCTTCCCGTATCGCGGTAACGCGTTACATGAAAAGAGAGGGAAAGGTTTGGATTCGTATTTTTCCTGATAAGCCAGTTACGTCAAAACCTGCTGAGGTACGTATGGGTAAAGGAAAAGGAGCGCCTAGTCATTGGGTAGCTGTTGTAAACCCTGGAAGAATAATGTTTGAAGCTGATGGTGTTTCGTATGAAATAGCAAAAGAAGCTTTAAGATTAGCTGCACAGAAATTACCAGTAAAATGTAAATTTGTGGTTAGGAATGATTTCGTTATTCCTATTTAAATAAGTTATTATGAAACAAGAGGAAATTGTAAAAATGTCTACTGAAGACTTAAAGAGCAGGGTTTTATCTACGGGTGAACAGTTGGCTTCTATGAAATTTAATCATAAAATGACACCAATGGAAAACCCATTGCGTATTAGAGGAATGAGGAGATTAGTGGCTAGGATGGTGACAGAATTGGCAAAACGATAATCGTTGGAATTAAAAATTAAGTAGCTTAAAATGGAAAAGCGAAATTTAAGAAAAGAAAGAGTAGGTATAGTAACAAGCGATAAAATGGAAAAATCTATCGTAGTTGCTGTAAAAAGAAAGGTGAAACATCCTAAGTACGGAAAGTTTGTCAAGAAGACAACTAAGTTCGTAGCGCATGATGAGACTAATGACTGTAATGAAGGAGATACTGTCCGAATTATGGAAACACGTCCTTTAAGCAAATCCAAAAATTGGAGATTAGTAGAAATTGTGGAACGAGCTAAATAATAATTGAATAATGATACAAGTAGAGTCAAGGCTTTCAGTTGCAGATAATTCAGGAGCTAAAGAGGTTTTATGTATTCGTGTTCTTGGTGGAACAAGAAGAAGATATGCTTCAGTAGGTGATAAAATTGTTGTATCTGTTAAAAGTGCTATGCCGTCAGGAGCTGTGAAGAAAGGAAGTGTAGCTAAAGCAGTTGTAGTTAGAACTACAAAAGAAGTAAGAAGAGCAGATGGATCCTATATTCGTTTTGATGATAATGCGTGCGTTATCTTAAATCAGGCTGGTGAAATGAGAGGGACACGTATTTTTGGACCAGTGGCGAGAGAATTGCGTGAAAACAACTATATGAAAATTGTATCATTAGCTCCTGAAGTATTATAGTTCAGTTTAGAAAGAAGTTATGCAAATTAAATTACACATAAAAGTTGGAGATACTGTTAAGGTTCTTAGCGGTGAGTCCAAAGGTCAAGAAGGAAAAATCCTAAAAATAGATCGCACCAAATTAAGAGCGATTGTTGGTGGTGTTAACATGGTTAAAAAACACTCTAAGCCTAGCGCTGCTGATCCTCAAGGTGGAATAATTGAAAAAGAAGCGGGTCTTCACATTTCAAATTTAATGGTTGTTGTCAATGGCCAAGCTACCAAAATAGGAAGGAAAGAAAATGACAAGGGAGATATAGTTAGATATTCTAAGAAATCAGGGGAGGTGATAAAATAATATGAATTACGTACCAAGACTTAAAGAAAAATATAGTTCTGAGATTATTTCGGAATTAACAGAGAAATTTGGATATAAAACGATAATGCGTGTTCCAAAATTGAAGAAAATTGTACTTAGCCAAGGAATTGGTGAGGCAGTTGCGGACAAAAAAATGATCGATAATGCGCTTGCAGATTTATCTCGTATTGCTGGTCAGAAAGCAATTTCAACATTTTCGAAAAAAGACATTTCAAATTTCAAGCTACGTAAAGGAATGCCTATTGGCACTAAGGTTACGTTAAGAGGTGAAAAAATGTACGAATTTTTAGATCGTTTGTTATCTGTGGCATTACCACGTACCCGTGATTTTAGAGGAATTAGTCCGAAGGGTTTTGATGGTAGAGGGAATTATAATATGGGTGTAACTGAACACATCATTTTTCCAGAAATCGATATCGATAAAGTAAGTAAAATTTTGGGAATGGACATAACATTTGTTACATCTACTGACAGCGATGAAGAAGCAAAGGCGCTATTAGATGCATTTGGTTTTCCTTTTAAAACGAAATAAGAAATGGCTAAAGAATCAATGAAAGCGCGCGAGCGCAAAAGAGAACGTCTAGTGGTACGTTATGCGAAAAAGAGAGAAGTGTTGACGAAGGTATTGAAATCAACAAATCCTTCTGAAGAAATTCAAGTTGCAAAATGGGATGCCATGATGGCACTTCAAAAGTTGCCAGCTAATTCGGCTAAAGTAAGATTGCACAATCGTTGTGGTTTGACTGGTAGACCTAGAGGTTACATGAGAAACTTTGGAATTTCTAGAGTTACTTTTAGGGAAATGGCTTTAGCAGGTAAAATTCCAGGAGTAAAAAAGGCTAGCTGGTAATTAGAATCATTAATAGAATTTAGAATAAAGAAAAATGAACACAGATCCAATTGCAGATTATTTAACAAGAATTCGTAATGCAAGTAGTGCAGGTTTGAAAATAGTTCAAATCCCAGCATCTAACTTGAAAAAGTCTATGACTGAAATTTTGTTCGATCAAGGTTTTATCTCGAATTTCAAAGTTGAAGAGGATGGAAAGCAAGGGTTAATAAAAATCGCCTTGAAATACAACACTACAACGAGAGTACCAGCTATTACCCGAATTGACCGTATTTCAAGACCTGGTCTTAGAAAATATACTGGAACAGACAATCTTCCACGTGTATTAAACGGTTTGGGAGTTGCAATAATGTCTACATCAGTAGGTGTTATTACAGATAAAGAAGCACGTAAGTTAAATGTTGGTGGTGAGGTTCTTTGCTACGTTTATTAATATTAAAAGAGATGTCAAGAATAGGTAAAAATCCAATCGTTGTTCCAAAAGGTGTTGAAGTAAAATTCAATGACAACTGTATATCGGTAAAAGGATCAAAAGGGGAGCTGTTTCAAGAAATAGATCCTTCAATACATGTGAATATTGACGGTGATGTAATAACTTTTAGTCGTACATCTGAGATACCAGAATTCCGATCTAAACACGGTCTTTACAGAGCACTAACTCAAAATATGATTGTCGGAGTTTCAGAGGGTTTCAAAAAAGAATTAGAAGTAATTGGAGTTGGTTATCGTGCCAATGCAGTTGGTCAACAACTTGAATTGGCCCTTGGATATTCTCATGCGATCATACTTGAAGTTCCTAGCCATGTTAAAATCACTACAGTTACTGAAAAAGGAAAAGCGCCAGTTGTTTCGTTGGAGTCTTTTGATAAACAATTATTAGGGCAGGTTGCTGCAAAGATAAGATCGTTAAGAAAACCCGAGCCTTACAAAGGAAAAGGGATTAAATATATGGGTGAGGAATTAAGAAGAAAAGCAGGTAAATCTGCGGGTAAAAAATAATAGATAGTATGGCACTAGATAAAGTAAATAGAAGAATAAAAATTAAACGAAGAATTCGTAAAAAAGTATTCGGTACGGCAAAATTACCTCGTTTAACTGTTTTTCGAAGCAATAAACAAATTTATGCTCAATTAATTGATGATTTAACGGGGACAACCTTGGCCTCTGCTTCATCTTATAAGAATAAAGATGCTGAAAAAGTTAATAAAGTATCTCAAGCATCAGTTGTTGGTAAAGTAGTTGCAGAAAAAGCAAAAATCGTGGGTATAGAAACGGTTGTTTTTGATAGAAATGGTTATTTGTATCATGGAAGGGTAAAAGCCTTAGCTAATTCGGCTCGTGAAGGTGGTCTTAAATTTTAATCGAATATGACAACTCAAAATATAAATAAAATAAAATCAGCCGATATCGAGTTAAAAGATAAATTGGTTGCTGTAAATCGTGTCACTAAAGTGACAAAAGGTGGTAGAACTTTCAGTTTTTCAGCTATTGTTGTTGTGGGAGATGAAAATGGTGTGGTAGGTCACGGTTTAGGGAAAGCGAAAGAAGTAACAGAAGCAATTACTAAGGGAATTGATGACGCTAAAAAGAACTTGATTAAAGTTCCCATCTATCGTGGAACTGTTCCTCATACTCAAAAAGGTAAATACGGAGGTGCTAATGTTTTACTTAAGCCAGCGTCAGATGGTACTGGAGTAATTGCCGGTGGTGCTATGCGTGCAGTTTTAGAAAGTGTTGGAATTCACAACGTATTGGCAAAGTCTCAAGGATCTTCTAATCCACACAATGTTGTGAAAGCTACTATT
>CAMAQX010000106.1 GCA_945860455.1 Lishizhenia tianjinensis | reverse complement strand
ACGCTTCTCGGAACTTCTGGTTATATCGCTAATTTTAAGGGGTATGGAGGCCTTCATTTTGCCAATGTTACGTATGGAGACAGAAAGAATAATATTACTTTCAGTGCTGGATATGGTTATTCTTCTAGTTTTGGCACAAAGGACCTAATTATTCCAGGTACGTATACATCAACTACTGGCAGCTTTAATTATTCTTATGGTACGTATTCTCCGGGTATTACCAAAGGACCAGTACTTTCTTTAGCAGGTGTTGTAAAAGTAGGGGCTAAAGTTAGTTTTGTTTTTGACTCCATGTTTGGAGCATTCGGTCGAACAGCTACAAAAAATGAGATAGGTGCGACAAATACAATTATTGAAGCTACTCCACCTGATTACAACAATGGTTTATACCAGCAAACGGTTGGTGTCACTAAGTCTAATTCGTTAAAACTGTATGCATTGTTTTTAATGCCAGGAATGCGCTTTCAAACAAAAGAAAACCGTGCATTTCAAATTTCCTTGGCAGGAGTTACTTTTTTTGGCCCTGCATTAGAAAACTGGGTTGGCCTAAAATCTTTTTCGTTTCCCTTTCCAATGTGCAGTTGGTTTTATAAATTTTAGAAAAGAACATGAAACCGACTATTCAAAGCCTTATTTTTCAGGAAATCAAACTAAAGTTAGCCAATCAAGACTCAATTGGAAATGCACTTTCGGAAATTTTGCACATTAGTCCTGATGCCGTTTATAGAAGGTATCGAAATGAAACTCAGCTAATTGCAACAGAAATTCAGAAACTGTGTCAGCATTTTGATATTTCCTTCGATAAATTAGCCGATGTGGGCAAAGGAAAGGTGATGTTTGATTATCCCCCATTAAACACATACGATTTTAGTTTAGAATCATACCTAGAGGGAATTCTCGAACGATTTGTTCATTTAAAAAACCAGACAAATCCATCCATGCTTTTGGCCATTAATAACGTTCAGTTTTTTCAATTACTTAATTTTCCCCAACTTGTTCGATTTAGGCTATATTTTTGGGCTAAAACTCATTTACAAATAAAAGATTATGCTACTGAGAAATTTAAACATGAAAAAACTTCTGACAAAGCGTTTGAATTAGGCAGAGACATTCTTCAATTATATAACCAGATTCCATCTACAGAAATTTTTGATCCGGAATTGATGCGCGGGTTTATGCGCCAAATTTGGTATTACTATAAAGCCCATTTATTTGATGACCCTAGCTATGCTTTGTTTTTATGTGATAGGGCTTTGTTAATGGTCCAACATCTACATGATCAGGCCTCGGTTGGAAAAAAGTTCGTTTATGGCACTCAGGCACCCGCCGAAGGGAACATGTTTAATATGTATGTAAACGAAACCATCAACGCTGAGACCACATTTCTATATGAAACAAATGAAGCCAAAGGACTTTTTATTTCTCATAACATAATGAATTACCTGCATACTTCGGATGAGGTTTATGTCTCAGACACTAAGAAAATTTTGGACAAACAACTGGCTAATTCAAGTTTAATTAGTGTCGTTAATGAAAAAGAGCGTAATTCTTATTTCTATGATCTCGAAAAAATGATACGATCATTCAGAGCACGAATAGAATCAGACTTAATGATGGAATAAATTTAAATTAATTTGTGAATTTCACAAATGACTTTTCATAGGTTTTGAAATTTGCAATTCTTCTTTGAAAAATTCTTTGAAACTTTGAATAAATAACGGGACTATGAAAAAAATCTTATTTATTGCGTTTCTCTTGAGCAATTTGAACATACTTTTTGCCCAAAATACCCAGCCGGACACTAATTTATATTTATTTAAAAAAAATGATGGGTCCGAATATATAGGAAAGTTATTATCTGACGACGGAAGAGAAATATTGATTTTAACAGAAAAACTGGGTAAAATTTTCATTCCAAAATCGCAAATAAATAGTATTGTCGTAATAAAAGATAAAAATTCAATTGTCAGGGGAGAATTTCATAGTGAAGGGCCATTTACCACAAGGCATTCTTTTACTACTAATGCTTTACCTATAAAAAAAGGGGAGAATTACGCTATGGTTAATTTGTATGGTCCTGAAGTCCATTTTGCTGTTACGGATCATTTCAATATTGGAATAATGTCAACTTGGATAGCAAGTCCAGTGGCGATAGCAGCGAAATATACGTTTCCTTCAAATAATCCCAAGGTAAACTTTTCTATAGGTACATTAATGGGCACGTCAGGTTATTTAGATAATTTTAGTAGCCTGGGAGGATTACATTTTGGAAATCTTACCTATGGAGATCGCAAAAACAATATAACATTTAGTGCGGGGTATGGGTATTTATTAAATGCATGGGATGATCCATATGAGGGGCCAATAATTTCAATTGCGGGAATTGCAAAAGTTGGTGCAAAAGCAAGCTTTATTTTTGATTCTATGTTTGGTTCTTTCAAATATGGCCCTGATTATACCACTAATGCGTTCGTAATTATGCCAGGAATGCGTTTTCAAACAAAAGAAAATCGTGCACTTCAAGTTTCATTAGCAGGGGTTGCTACCATTGAAACAGGAGATTTTGTATCCTTTCCTTTACCGATGGTAAGTTGGTTTTATAAATTCTAATTTCATACCACCACCCTAAATTTGCGATTTACGCAAGTAACAATCCGGCCCTTTTGAAATTCGATTAGTTTTCTAGCGGATTTTGCAACAATCTTTGTGTATAAAATTTATAACAATGAAAAAACAAAATCTACTTTTTTTAGCATTAGTGTTCTCACTAAATGTTACCGCTCAAACAACAGAAGTTAAATCGACAATTGCTGTTGCTAATCCAAACGTTACCTCAATAGCAATAAAACCAGAATCAGTTGCTAAAATGATGCGACTAGAGTTAATAAAACTTGATAAGTACAAAGTGTATGATGAGTTTGATATGGCGGATGTATTAAAAACAAATCCTGAATATACGCAAGGATGTTATGGCCAAAACTGTTTAATAAAAATGGGAGAAGGATTGAATACTAGTTACGTGATGTGCGGGAGTTTGGATTTATTAGGTAACAAAATAGCAATTACCTTAAAAATTATTGATGTCAAAAATAAAACCATTTATATGTCAGCTGTCCGCGAATTTGACAATCAAGAGATAGAAGTTCAACGTATGATTGAAATAGTATTAAAAGAAATGCATGGATTGACCGTTGATAAAAATTTGGTAGATCGACTATCTTTTAAAAATGAATTAATTACGTCCAATAATATTGGAAAAGTAAATAATTCTGGGCCACGTATTGGTGTTGCCGGTTTAGTGGGGTCTATCAACGAATTTGCAACAAGACCTGAGGATCAAGGTGGTTTGGGAATTCAACCTTTGGTTAGTATGATTGGTTATCAAGTAGAGGGGCAATATGTGGGAACAGAGAATTTTTCAGCCTTGGTTGAAGGGGTATTCAATATCTCCGGACTTGAGCAAGGACAATTCATCCCGTCTTTTACCTTCATGAATGGATTTCGTTTTGGCAAAGGAAGTTGGGAGTTTGCTTTTGGCCCTGGGTTTGGCTTGAAAAAAGTTTCAAATGGTTTTTTGGATACGGAAAATAAATTTGGAGCCGATAGCCGTTATTTCTCTGAATCAGATTGGGCAAGCTATGCTTATGATAATTACCGAAACGATCCTGCCTATAATACAACTGGGTCTTTTGTAGCCCCAACACCAGAGCAAATTTCCGGGAATACCACCTATAATTTTGGTAAATCCTTCTATGATAAAAGGGGAACAACCAAATTAAATACATCTTTTGTGTTTGCGTTTGGCCGAACATTTAAAGCAGGAGCATTAAATATTCCAGTTAACATCTTCTATTCTTCGCAAAGGGGTGGTGGATATACAGGTTTTAATGTGGGATTCAATGTGATAAAAAGTAAAAAGCAAATAAACCCATTATAATTCATATAGACAAAAGTAGAGAAGCTCTCTGGAATCCAACGATTCTGGGGGGTTTTCTACACTTAAAAGACCTTACTTTTTTAACATTCCTTTGATGAAGCCCATTATTTTTTCTCTAAACAGAAAAAGTAAAATCAAATAAGGCACAATCATTAAATACAAAATGCCTGAATTTATAGAGGTGCCAAAAGAATCTTCTTCTAATTCAGCTCCTTGCTCGGCTAGCATTTTACATTGCGAACACCCCTGAGAGAGCAAATCTTCAGTTAGTATGGAGAGGAAGAAAAACAATAAAATAATGGTAGATTTTTTCATCTAGTTTAAGATTAGGCACCAAATTTAATCAGAAATACAAGGAACCAAAACAAAAAGGGTATTTTTGTTTCACTATTTAATTTTTTATGAATAAAACAATTATTCTTTTTTCAATTCTCATTTCATTTTCAATTCTTTCTTGTAAAGAAAACAAGAGCAAACCTGTTGCAACCACCCAAAACCTAGATAGTTTGTTGGCCTTGAATCCGAATGATGTTAATTTATTGGTAAAAAGAGGAAATTTGATGCTCGACTCTTTTTTATTGAAGTACGACAAGGGTTTTTTTGACAAAGCGAAACCAGATGCAACAAAGGCTTTTAGATTAGATAGCACTCGAATTGATACACGAATGCTATATGCGGATGTGTTGACCAATGATCCAGCTCGATCTGTTAAAGATGTTTCTCGTGCTCAATATCATTACCAATTCATAGTAAAAAAACAAGCTAAAAATGTCAAGGCTTTGGTTGGTTTAGCGTCAACCTATGCTTATTTTGCTGATTTTCAAACTTCTTTGCAGTACGTGGATGAGGCCTTGCGAATTAATCCAAAATACAGAGATGCCTACATTATGAAAGGGACCATTTTTTTAATGCAAGACAAGCGTAGTTTAGCTATATCATCGTATGAAACGGCCATCCAACAGGATCCTAATTTCGAATTAGCCTACTTGCGTTTGGGTCAACTTTATACGGAAGATGAGAAATTTGATGTTGCCATTGAAAAATTTCGTAGTGCCGTAGCTTTGAATCCCAAATTGTCTGATGCGATTTATGGTGTCGCTTATTGTGAACAAATGCTCAATCGTCACGATGTGGCTATCAAAGAGTATAGAAAACTGATGCAAGTTGATAGTAAATATCATTTAGGATGGTTTAACATTGGGTATATAAAACAATTCAATACGGAGAACCAACTCGATAGCGCGATTATCTATTATCAAATGGCAACGGATATTCAACCCGAATTTGTGAAAGGATGGCACAATATAGGTACGTGTTATGAAGAAAAAAATGACCGCACACGGGCCCTTCAAGCCTATGCCAAAGCATTAAAATATAATCCAGATTACCTGCTAACCAAGGAACGCGTTGCTGCATTGAAGTGATGAATAAAAAAACACTATTATTCATTCAAATTATAGGTGAATTAGCCATTCCATTGATTGGGTTTTTCTTCTGGAATTGGTCTCTGTATTTTATTCTTTTATTCTACATGATTGAAAATTTATTTGCGACTTATTTTCAGTTAGAAACTTTTCGAAAATTTACGTTTTTGGTTGAAAAGAAAGAAAGCACCATAGAGAATAAAAAACTCTTTATTTACATAACTTTTTGGCTAATTGAAGTAGCATTAATTCATCTGTTTCTATTCCTTACCAACCCATCCATCCAATTTGGAAATGAGGTCCTTGATTTTTTTATGTACGAGGATATGGGAATTCCGCAAGGGTTTTTACTTATACCACTGCTTTATTTTGCTTCAAAAATGAAAATGAAGCAGGATATCCAAACGTTAACGATTAAAATAAAATCCATTGATGAGGTAAAAAACTTTAGCCCGAAATTTAATTACTATTGGGTTTCAATTTGTTTTTGGGTAAGTCTAATTCTAATTTCATTTTTTATTTCATTGCCTGAATTAGTTGCGATTAGTCTCCTGTTGGCGTTATTTATTTATCGTTCATTGAACAGAACTTAGTTAGTTGTGTTATTAACTATGAATTATGTAAAAACAACTCTTAAATTTACAAAAGTTCGATTGAATAGAAGTACCTTTACTAAAATTGATACCATGCAACATCAAAACATACGATTTACTGGCACAACTAATTCCGAGTTTTACAAAGTTCTTAGAACTCGTGTAAACAGTTATTTCAAGGAAAAAAACATTTCAAGACACGCTAACTCAAAAATGGTTATTAAGACGATAGCGATGCTTTCCATTTACTTAACTCCTCTTGTGGTATTACTAACGTTAGATCTTTCTTTTCCATTATATATGCTTATGTGGATCATTATGGGAATAGGTATGGCGGGAGTTGGTTTGTCTGTGATGCATGACGCAAATCATGGTGCTTATTCAAAAAATGAATCTGTTAATCGGCTTATTAGCAAGGTTATGATTTTATTGGGCGGAAGTGATGTAAACTGGAGAATCCAACACAATGTATTGCATCACACCTACACAAATGTTGCAGATGTGGATGAAGATATTAAACCTCCTTCATTTATATTGCGTTTCTCTCCACATGCAAAACGTAATAAACTTCATAGATTTCAATTCATTTATGCCTGGTTTTTTTATGGTATGATGACCATGATGTGGTCTACTACAAAAGATTTTCAACAAGCCTTACGGTACAAATCTAAAGGCCTAATTGAAACTCAAAAAATTAGTTTCAGAAAGCACCTTTTTACAATTATTATTTCCAAACTGGCATATCATGCGGTTTTTATTGGGCTTCCTTTGCTTTTTAATGTGGCACCATGGTATTGGCTTGCCTTGGGCTGGTTGACCATGCAATTTATTTGTGGCGTAATTCTAGCCGCTATTTTCCAACCAGCACATGTTGTGCCTACGTCAGATTATCCACTTCCAGACGTGTCAGGAAATGTTGATGCAGATTGGGCAGTAAACCAATTGTACAACACTGCCAATTTTGCTCCGAAAGACCCCATTTTATCATGGTATGTGGGGGGGTTAAATTTTCAGGTTGAACACCATTTATTTCCAAATATTTGCCACGTACATTATCCTAACATTTCAAAAATCGTAAAGGAAACAGCTTCAGAATTTAATTTGCCATATCATTCTTACAATACTTTTTTTAAAGCTTTGAAGGAACATACCAAAATGCTTTATAATTTAGGTAAATACGACAACGCTCCAGCTATTCATTAATGGATTTAGAGAAAGTCCGTTTGCAGTGCCTTTCCAAATTGGGCGCATCAGAAAGCTTTCCATTCGATAATCAAACATTGGTTTTTAAGGTAGGTGGAAAAATCTTCGCACTGCTTTATGTTGAGCAGACCGAAAGTATTAATCTGAAGTGTGAACCTGAAAAAGCAATCGAATTGCGTGAGCGATTTATCTCCGTAATACCAGGGTATCACATGAATAAAAAGCACTGGAATACTATTCAGTTTAATAAAGACCTATGTGACCAGCTTATACTTGACTGTATAGATGAATCTTATCAGTTGGTTTATCAATCTCTTTCCAAAAAACAACGCAGTGAAATTACGGCTGGATAAATATGTTTGGTGTGTTCGTTTATCTAAAACGAGAAATGAAGCGACCACATTAATAAAAAATGGTAAGATTTTACTGAATCAAATTCCTGTTAAACCTTCCAAAGAAATAAGTATTTCCGATACGATACAAGTAAAAAAACACAATGCGGTTTTCTCGTATAAAATTCTAGAATTGGTGGACAAACGAATGGGGTCGAAATTGGTTCAAAGTTACTTGGAAGATACCACAAAAGACCTTGAACGTGCTAAGTATAAAGAATATCAACTTGTTCAAAAGGAATACAATCAATTTGGTGTTGGTAAACCCACGAAGAAACAGAGAAGAACAATTACTTTATTCAAAAATGTAACAGAAACTGATTAATTGATTTATATTTTCTAATATTAAGCTTATGAAAACCGGGTTGTTTTTTTTATTTCTACTTTCCACTTCCTGTTTTTTTGCTCAAAACACTTATTGGCAACAGCAAGTAGATTATTCTATTCAGGCAAATGTTGACGATAATAAAGGTCAATTAGAAGGAAATCAATTAGTTACCTATTACAATAATTCTCAAGATACCTTACAAGAAATTTATTTTCATTTATATTGGAATGCTTTTAGAAAAGGAAGCCATGCATTTGAGAGACAAGCCA